>NZ_BCBQ01000049.1:0-44739 GCF_001320885.1 Pseudomonas sp. NBRC 111140 | reverse complement strand
CAGGGCGTGACCATCTACGATGACTTCGCCCACCACCCGACCGCCATTGCCACCACCCTCGACGGCCTGCGCAAGCGTGTTGGCGAGGCACCGGTGATCGCGGTGATCGAGCCACGCTCCAACTCAATGAAGCTTGGTGCTCACCGTGACGGCCTGCCAGAAAGCGTCAACGATGCGGACCAGGTGATCTGGTATGCACCGGCCAACCTCGGCTGGGACCTGGCCGCCACCGCCGCCCAATGCAAGGTGCCGAGCGTGGTGGCCGACAGCCTCGAAGCGATCATCGAACGGGTCAAAGGCCAGGCTCGCCCAGGCACCCATGTGGTGATCATGAGCAACGGCGGTTTCGGTGGCCTGCACGGCAAGTTGGCCGAGGCGCTGAAGTGAACGGGCCGCAACGCATCACCCTGGCCATGACGGGCGCCTCTGGCGCCCAATATGGCCTGCGCTTGCTCGATTGCCTGGTGCGTGAGGACCGCGAGGTACATTTCCTCATCTCAAAGGCCGCGCAGTTGGTAATGGCCACCGAGACGGATGTGTTGCTGCCGGCCAAGCCCCAGGCAATGCAGGCCTTTCTGACGGAGTACACCGGCGCCGCCGATGGGCAGATCCGTGTGTACGGCAAGGAGGACTGGATGTCGCCCGTGGCCTCGGGCTCTGGCGCCCCAGCAGCGATGGTGGTGGTGCCGTGTTCTACCGGCACGTTGTCGGCGATTGCCACCGGTGCGTGCAACAACCTGATCGAGCGGGCTGCCGACGTTACCCTCAAGGAGCGTCGCCAGCTGATCCTGGTACCACGCGAAGCACCGTTCTCCACCATCCACCTGGAAAACATGCTCAAGCTGTCGCAAATGGGCGCGGTGATCCTGCCGGCGGCGCCGGGCTTCTATCACCAGCCACAGACCATCGACGACCTGGTCGACTTTGTCGTGGCGCGCATTCTCAACCTGCTGAACATCCCCCAGGACATGCTGCCGCGTTGGGGCGAGCATCATTTTGGGGTGGATGATTGAAGCGAGCGCTGGCCAGTTTGCTGGCGCTGGGGCTGTTGAGTGGTTGTGCCACGGTGCGCACGCTGGATGCCGCCAAGCCTGGGGCACCGGTGGTATATGCCGGCACCCGGCTGGATTTGTATGTGATCAACGGCGGGTGCTGCCCGCGTGATCATTATGGGGCTGATGCGCCGGCCTATCCGGGGTTGGACCTGCCGGGGAGCATGCTGCTCGATACCCTGTTGTTGCCGTTATCCTTACTGACAGCGGCAGGTGTAGGCTTCCAGGCCACAGGCGGCCTTTAAGGGCCCTTTCGCTGGGTTGCCCGCGAAGAGGCCCTGGCAGGTAACCCCCTATTTTTTGCCCAGCTTGCGCAATTCATCGGACTCCACAATCCGTATCCCGTCTTCTTCCTCAAGCGCCAGTCGCCACAACGCCCGCGCCAGGGTACACGCCTCGATCCCCCGGTACTTGCCAGGAATCAACCTGGAAAGTGGCGCAACCAGCTGCTCAGTGAGCCGTGGCTCTATCCGCTCGCCCAGCAGGAAGGAGGGCCGCACGATGGTCAGCTGTGGCCAGTCCTGAGCCTTGAGCGCTTCTTCCATCTCGCCCTTGACCCGGTTATAGAAAATTGACGACTTGGGGTCGGCGCCTACTGCACTGACCACCAGCAGATGCCGTGCGCCCATTTCCCTTGCGCGTTTGCTGAACGCCACCACCATGTCCAGGTCCACCGCGCGGAAGGCCGACTCGGAGCCGGCCTGTTTCAACGTGGTGCCCAGGCAGCAATAGGCAATATCGACGCGCCCGGCCAGCTGCGGGAGGAACACCGCCGGGTCGCCCACCGGGTTTTCCAGGTGTGGGTGCTCGGCCAGTGGCCGGCGGGTGGGCGCCAATACGCGGGTAATGGTGGGCTCGTTGAGCAGGCGGTCCAGCAGGTGTTCACCCGTCAGGCCCGTGGCACCGGCAAGCAGGACATGCTGAGGCGTCAAATACATGATGTCTCTCCCTTGTTACACACAAGCTTAGTGGCTGCGGGGCGTTTTTGCCTGTTCCCCCACGGCGGCTTGTGCGGCGTTACGCAAAGCTTCTTCGGCCTGTTGGCGGCGCAGGTGCTGCCAGTGTTCAAGCACGGCTGGCGGCGCCCATAGCTGCGGTTCAGAGGCCTCGAAGCCTTCCCTTTGTTCTCGTTCGGCAACGCTGGCGCGCGCCAGTTCAAACGCCTGTTTCAGGTCGTCGGTCTGGTTCAGCGCTTCGGCGAACAAGGCATCGCCAAAGTAGGTGAAGTCGGCCTCTTCCGAGCAGCCGAAGGAGACGCGGTCGGCCCGGGCGGCGGTCATGATCAGCGTGCGCTCATCTTTGAGAGGGGCGATATAGCCCCCTGAATAGCAGGCGGATATGACGATTACCTTGTCGCGGTCCTTCAACGGCGCCAGGGCGGTGGCCAGCTCGTCGGCGGACAGGTCGGCCAGCTGCAGGCGCGGCTGGTCGAGCACCAACTGGTGGTCCTGGCTGCCATGGCTGGTGAGGTAGATGAACACCAGGTCTTCGGGGCCGCTGCGTTCGGCCAGCGTGCTGGCGGCACGGGTGAGGTTCTCGCGGGTGGCCATGGGGCGGGTGGCCATATGGTCGCGGTGGTTGACCAGGGTCACCTGGCCACGGGCACCAAAGCGCACCTTGAGCATGTTGCTGACATAATCGGCTTCACGCAGGAACACGCTCTGCTGGCCATCGCCGGCCACCACCAGGCTGTACAGCTGGATCGGGGGCGCCGAGCGCGGCACCCTGGCCAGCGCTTCTTCCAGCAGCCGGCCCTGGTTGAGCAGTGCCAGGTCCAGTGGGTCGGGCAGCAGCTTGCCTTTCTGGTCACGCACGCGCACGCCATTTGCCCACACGCCGCTTTCAACCTTGCCGCTGGGCAGGATCAATCGGCCATGGCCATGGTAGGCATCATTGAGGAAGCCGCCGATGTACTGGCTGCCGTCGGCCAGTTGCAGGCTGCCTTGGCCCGATAGGCGCCAATCGGCGAACTCGCCTTTGTAGTGGCTGCCATCGCTGCCCAGCAGTTCGCCTTCACCCACCAGCGAGCCATCCTTGAATTCACCGATCCATACATCGCCATCGGCATTTTCGTAGCGGCCACGGCCCTCCAGGCGGTTGTCCTTGAACTCACCGATGTACTGCTCGCCGTCAACGCTGTCGAAGGTGCCGCTGCCTTGTAACTGGCCGTTGATGAAGTGGCCGCTGAACTGGTTGCCGCTGGCGTCGCTGCGCACGCCGGCACCGTTGGGCTTGCCTTTGGCGAACAGCCCCTGGTAGCGGCTGCCATCGGCCAGTTCCAGCTCGCCCGCGCCGTCGTAGAGGTCGTCCTTGAACTGGCCGCGGTAGGTCTGGTCGGCCTGCTTGAGGGTGCCTTCGCCGTCGCGACGGCCATGCTTGAACGTGCCGCCATAGTGGCTGCCCGGGGTGGTCAAATCGCCCAGGCCCTGGAACAGCCCCTCGGCGAACTGGCCACGGTACACCTCGCCGTTCTGGCCATGCCATTCGCCCTGGCCGTGCCACTGGCCATCCTTGAAGCTGCCGGCGTACCAGCTGCCGTTGGGGTAGTCGATCCGGCCCTCACCCTGCAGCAGGCCATCGACCACCTGCCCCCGGTAACGCCCGCCGTCAGGCAGGCGCGCGTCTGGCGGAAGCAGCGATTCGCCATCGCCACAGGCGGCGAGCAGCAGGACCAGGGTAATGGGGAGCAGTGGACGCATGGCGAGGACCGGGCAATAGGTCTGCCGAGTATGACGCAGAATGGGATCCTGAGACAGGGAGCGCAAGGCTTGTACGGCCCCTAAAGCTCACGCGGTACCTGTGGGAGCGGCTTTGGCCGCGAACACCGGCGAAGCCGGTGCCATGCACCGCGTCGCATTCTTCGCGGGTAAACCCGCTCTCACAGGGATTGGTGCCATATGCAAGTGTTTGCCCCAACCAATGGCTTCAGCGCACGCCCGGTGAAACGATGATCTTCACGTTCTCTTCCTTGTTGTTCACCAGTTCCTCGAAGCCCAGCTCGACAATCTGCTCCAGCCCGATCCGCCCGGTCACCAAGGGGCGAATATCCAGTCGTCCATCAGCGATAAAGGCAATCACATCGGCAAATTCACCGTTGTACGCCAACGCCCCCAGCACCTGCTTCTCGGTGGACACCAGCTCGAAAAAGTTGAACTCGCTAGGCTCTTCGAAAATGCCCACCAGCACACACTTGCCCGCCTTGCGGATGGTGTCGATGGCCAACTTGGCCGTGTGCTTGTTGCCGATGCACTCAAAGCTCACATCCGCCCCCAACCCGGCAGTGAGTGCGCGGATTTGCGCCAGGGCATCGCACTGGCTGGGGTCCAGCACCACGCTGGCACCGACTTCCTTGGCTTTGGCCTTGCGCGCCGAGGACATCTCAAGGGCAATGACCTGCGCTGCTCCCGCAGCCTTGGCGCACATGATGGTACACAGGCCAATGGTACCAGCACCCACCACCACCACGGTTTGGCCGAGCAGGCTGCCCGCCTTTTTCACTGCATGCATGCCCACTGCCAGCGGCTCGATCAGTGCCCCGGCTTCAGCAGGGAAGCCCTGCGGCAGCCGGTAGAGCAGGTTGGCAGGCACGTTGACCAACTCGGCGAAGGCGCCGTTGTTCATCAGGCCGGTGAAGGCCAGGCGCTCGCAGATGTTGTACAGGCCGTGGGTGCAGTAGTAGCAGTTGCCGCAATGCTGGCAGGCGTCTGCGGCCACCGGGTCGCCGACCGCAAAGCCTTCCACGCCTTCACCCAGCTTGGCGATCTGGCCGCAAAATTCGTGGCCGAGGATGCACTGGCCCTGAATGCCAGTCAGTGGGTGCGGGGCCTCCACCGGGATGAATACCGGGCCGGCGACGTATTCGTGCAGGTCGGAGCCGCAGATGCCGCACCAGTCCACCTTGATCTGTACCCAGCCCGGCGCAGGGTCGGCTGGCAGGGGTACCTGTTCGACGCGAATATCGTTGCGGCCATGCCAGACGGCGGCGCGCATATGGGTGTGGCTCAGGTCGTTCATTGTTGTTCTCCAGGCTCACGGAAAGGGCTTAGTGCTTGCGCAGGAACGCGAGCAGTTGCTGGTTGACCTGTTCAGCCGCTTCCATCTGCACCATATGCCCAGCCTCCGGCAGCACCAGTACTTCTGCCTCCAGGCCTTCGGCATGGCTGGCCGGGATGATCGCGTCCTTGCCGCCCCACACCACCAGTGCCGGGTGCTGTCCCAACACCCCGCGCAGGTCGTGGCGCTGCCGGTCGCCGTCGGCGAGGGCCGATGCCAGCTGGCGCAAGGCATCATCAACACCTTCCAGGCGCTTGAACTTGAGCATGTCCTCAAGCATTTGCCGGGTGACCAGCGCCGGGTCGGCAAACAGCTGCACCATTTGTGGTTTAAGCGCATTGCGGTTGGCGGCGCTGACAAAACCTTGCAGGTACTGCCCGTTGATTGCGTCACCCAGCCCGGCACTGGCCACCAGGCTCAGGCTGGCCACCCGCTGCGGCGCCAGGCGCGCCACGTTGAGGCTTACCGCACCGCCCATGGAATGGCCCGCCAGGTGGGCCTTGGCGATGTCCAGGTGGTCGAGCAAGGCCAGCACGGTTTCGCTCAGCTCGTCCAGGTCACCCCGTTGCAGGGCCTTGGCCGACTCGCCGTGCCCCGGCAGGTCCAGGGCGATTACGCGGCGTTCGGCGGCCAGCGCCGGGTGGTTGAACAGCCAGTTGTTGAGGTCGCCGCCAAAACCGTGCACCAGCACCAGCGGCGTGCCGCCTTCGCCCAGCTCGAACCAGCGCAGCAGGCGGCCACCGACTTCCGCCTTCTGCGGGGCCGGCCCTTGTGCCTGATCGGCGCCCCCTTCGGCGACGAACTCGGCCTGGAAGCGTTGCACCAGCGCATCGATTTCTGCTTCTTCGGCTTCGCCTTCCACCACCACTGCCAGTAGCGCGCCGACCGGCAGGGTTTCATCCGGCCTGGCCACCTGGCGGCGCAGTACACCACTGAACGGGGCTTCGACGCTGCTGCTGATCTTGTCGGTCTCGACGTCCAGCACCTCGTCGCCCTTGTTGATTTCGTCACCTTCCTGCTTGAGCCAGGCGTCCACCCGGCCCTCGGTCATCGACAAGCCCCACTTGGGCATGGTCAGGGTATGGATCTGGCTCATGCGGCACTCCTTGCAGCTTCGATCACCTTGCGCACGGCAGTTTCGATCTTCGCCGCGTCAGGGATGTACAGGTCTTCCAGTGCGTCGGAGAACGGCACCGGGGTGTGCGGCGCGGTGACCATTTCGATCGGGCCCTTGAGTGCGCCGAAGGCCTTCTGCGCCACCAGCGCGCTGATGTCGGTGGCCATCGAACAGCGCGGGTTGGCTTCATCGATCACCACCAGCCGGCCGGTCTTCTCCACGCTTTCCAGAATGCTGTCTTCGTCCAGCGGGCTGGTGGTGCGCAAGTCCAGCACCTCGCAGTCGATGCCCTGGCGGGCCAGATTGTTGGCCGCTTCAAGTGCCACGTGGACCATGCGTCCATAGGTCACCAGGGTCACGTCGTCGCCATCGCGCAGGAAGTTGGCTTCGCCGAACGGCACGGTGTACACCTCTTCTGGCACTTCGCCTTGCATGCTGTACAGCAGCTTGTGTTCGCAGAAAATTACCGGGTCGTTGTCACGGATCGCCTGGATCAACAGGCCCTTGGCATCGTAGGGCGAGGACGGACACACCACCTTCAGGCCGGGGATGTGCGTCCATAGCGAGGTGAGCATCTGCGAATGCTGGGCTGCCGCGCGCAGGCCGGCGCCGTACATCGTGCGCATCACCAGCGGGGTGACCGCCTTGCCGCCGAACATGTAGCGGAACTTGGCGGCCTGGTTGAGGATCTGGTCCAGGCAGCAGCCGGCGAAGTCGACGAACATCAGTTCGCACACCGGGCGCAGGCCCTGGGTGGCGGCACCGACCGCGGCGCCGACATAGCCGATTTCCGACAGCGGCGCGTCGAGCACGCGGCCGGGGAATTGGTGGTACAGGCCTTTGGTCACCCCCAGCACGCCACCCCAGGCGTCATCCTCGCCGGGTGCACCGGCACCACCGGCGACGTCTTCGCCGATGATGAACACGGTATTGTCACGGCGCATTTCCTGGGCCAGGGCTTCGTTGATGGCCTGCTGGTAGCTGATCTTTCTTGCCATGGTGGTTCTCCTGTTGTTCTTGTAATCCGCGGCTCAGGGGTAGGCGACGTAGACGTCGGTGAGCAGGTCGGCGGGCTGTGGCTTGGGATCGGATTTGGCGCGGCGCACGGCGTCTTCGATCAGGTCCTCGATGCGCGCGTCGATGGCGTCCAGTTGCTCGGCAGTGAGCAGGCCGGCGCGGGTGGTCTTGTTACGGAACTGCATCAGGCAGTCGCGGGATTCGCGCAGGTTTTTCACTTCATCGGGGGCGCGGTAGGTTTGCGCATCGCCCTCGAAGTGGCCGTAGTAGCGGCTGAGCTTGACCTCGATCAGCGACGGGCCTTGCCCGGAACGTGCGCGCTCGATGGCCGCGCCTGCGGCCTCGTACACGGCAAAGAAGTCGAAGCCGTCGATGGTGACGCCTGGCATGCCAAAGCCAGCAGCGCGGTCGGCGATGTGGTCGCAGGCGACCGACCAGTTGGAGGCGGTGGCCTCGGCGTAGCCGTTGTTTTCGGCCACGAAGATGCACGGCAAGTTCATGATCGACGCCATGTTCATGGCTTCGAACACGGCTCCCTCGTTGGAGGCGCCATCGCCGAAGAACGCCACCGACACGTCGTCACGGCCCTTGAGTTTGGCCGCCAGCGCGGCCCCGGCCACCAGCGGAGCGCCAGCACCGACGATGCCGTTGGCACCGAGCATTCCCTTTTCCAGGTCGGCAATGTGCATCGAGCCGCCCTTGCCGCCGCATACCCCGGTTTTCTTGCCGTAGATCTCGGCCATCATGCCGTACACGTCCACGCCCTTGGCGATACAGTGGCCATGGCCGCGGTGGGTCGAGGCGATGCAGTCGCTGTCGCGCAGGTGGGCCATGACCCCGGCGGCGGAGGCTTCTTCGCCGGCATACAGGTGGACGAAGCCGGGGATCTCGCCCGTGGCGAATTCCACGTGCAGGCGTTCTTCGAAGGCGCGGATGGTGCGCATCACTTCATAGGCATGCAGCAGTTGTTCGGTACTGAGTTGATTGGACATCTTGTTGTTCTCCAGGGTTGTCTCAACACGGGTTTGCAGGGTGCAGCCGGTGGCCGCGCGGGACGGCCAGCAGGTGATGGCGAGCGGCATGCGCCAGTACGGCCTCGACGTCCACGCTGAGCGGGCCTTGGTGGTCGAGGGTGATGGTGGGCGTGTCGTGTTCGGCAAATTCGATTTCACGTTCGCCATCCAGGGCCAGGGTGCCGCTGGCCAGGCTCAGGCGATGGGCGACGCCGGGCGTCAGTGGGCCGCTGGCGGTAATGCCGCAGGCTTGCAGCAGGCCGGGGGCCAGGGGGACGAGCAGCGCTTGCTCGGCAGCGGGGTTCAGGCGTACCCAGGCGCCGTGCGGGTCCTGGCGCGATACTGGGCACCACAGGCCGCACAAGGCCGACAGGCCGATGGCATGGGGCTCGGCGAAGCAGGCGAAGACCTCGCAGAGGTCCTCGCTGCGGCTGAGCGCGCGGGCACCGATGAAGCGTTGCGGTGACACGGCCACTTCGACCAAGGCCCATTCCGCCAGCTGTTGCTCTGGCACGTTCACCAGCAGGCGCTTGTTGCGGCGCAAGCCGATGCTGGCCGGCACCCGGCCACTGGCGAGCAGGCCGCCGGCCAGGCCCGCGCTGGTGGCTTCGCGCAGTTCGGGGAAGGCGTTGTTGGTACCGGTGGACAGGGTCAGCAGCGGTACGTCACCGGCTTGGGCGGCGACCGCCTTGTGGGTGCCGTCGCCACCCAGCACAGCGATCATCGACACGCCACGCTCGACCATGCGCCGGGTAGCCAGGTGGGTATCGGCCACGGTCTGGGTCAGTGGCAGGTCGAGGATCTCGATGGCCGGCCAGTGCTGATCGTGGGCCCCTGGGCCCTGGCTGGCCTTGAGTACAGCGGCGGCGATGCCGGTCATGTCGCTGGGCAGCAGCACCTGGCCGATGCCGGTGGCGCCGAAGGCTGCGAGCAGGCGTTGAATCGCCGAGGCTTTGTCGGTGCTCGAATAGAGCCCGGCATTGGCGGTCAGGCGGCGTAGGTCGCGGCCAGAGGCAGGGTTGGCAATGATCCCGACAATCGGGGCGGGTAGCGGCATGGCGCACCTCGTATTTTTGTTTGCAAGGGCTTGAGCAAGCGCGGTGCCAGCTTTCTTCGCCTTGGCTGAAGTGGCCGCGCTAGAGGGCTTTGGTCGAGTTATGGCAGGCCTGCACGGCGGCGCCGACGAGACGCCGGGTGCCAGCGCGGGGCTGGCCATGCCGAGACGCTGAGACGCTGCGTCTCAAGCTCGGCAGTAATCACACAGTGCTTGTCGGGGCATGCACAGAGGCGCTTAATGGCCGGACAACGATAAAAACAGCAACGAGAACCGGAGGGCCTGAATGCTTGCCGCGAACTCCCGAGCCCACGTCGACTGCGTCAGCAGGGTGCTGAAGAATGCCGATCGCCTGCCACAGGCGCCGGTTCCTGCGCTGATCCTCGACTCATGGCGCCGCTCCATGGAGCTGTACCGCCTCGACCCTGGGTCCCAGCAGGGGCCGCGTATCCTTTCCCAAAGCCTGCTCAACGAATGCCGCGAACGCGCCGAGCTGTTCCTGCGTATCGCCAGCGATGCCGTGGCACGCCTGCATGAGCGGGTGCGCGGCGCCGACTACTGCGTGCTGCTGACCGACGCCCAGGGGCGCACCATCGATTATCGGGTCGAGTCGGCCATCCGCAACGACTGCCGCAAAGCCGGGCTGTACTTGGGCACCTGCTGGTCAGAGGGCGAGGAGGGCACCTGCGGCGTGGCGGCGGTGCTGACCAGCAAGGCCCCGGTCACGGTGCACAAGCGCGATCACTTTCGCGCTGCCTTCATCGGCCTTACCTGCACTGCCGCACCGGTATTCGACCCGTTGGGCGAGCTTTTGGGTGTGGTGGATGTATCAGCCTTGCAGTCGCCAGACGATCGGCGCAGCCAGCACCTGATCCGGCAACTGGTCGAGCAGACGGCCCGCGAGATCGAAAACGCCTTCTTCATGCACAGTGCCCAGGGCCATTGGGTGATGCGTGCCCATGGCACGCCAGGTTATGTGGAAAGCCAGCCCGATTACCTGCTGGCCTGGGATGCCGATGGCCGCTTGCAGGCCATCAACAGCCTGGCGCGGCAACGCTTGGTGGAGCGCTTGGGGCGTTTGCCCGAGCATATTGGCGAACTGTTCGACCTAGACCAGTTGCGCCGGGTGAGCGCGACTTCAGCCCAGCGCCTGCCCGGCTTGGGTGGTTTGTATGGCCGGGTCAGCGCGCCGCAACGACGCGAGCGCGCGCAGCCGTTGCATCAGGCCCAGGACGCGCGGATCGAGCAGCACCTGCGGTTGGCCACGCGGGTCAAGGACTGCAACCTGGCGGTGCTGGTGCTAGGCGAAACCGGTGCTGGCAAAGAGGTCTTTGCCCGCCAGTTGCACCAGCAAAGCCTGCGCCGCGACGGCCCGTTCGTCACACTGAACTGCGCGGCCATCCCGGAAAGCCTGATCGAGAGCGAGTTGTTCGGCTATGTCGCAGGAGCCTTTACCGGGGCTTCCAGCAAAGGCATGCAGGGGCTGTTGCAGCAGGCCGATGGCGGTACGCTGTTCCTGGACGAAATCGGCGATATGCCGTTGCACCTGCAAACCCGCTTGTTGCGGGTGCTGGCCGAGGGCGAAGTGGCGCCGCTGGGTGCTGCACGGCGCGAGCGGGTGGACATTCAGGTGATCTGTGCCACTCACCGCGACCTGGCAACCATGGTGGCGGACGGGCGTTTTCGTGAGGATCTGTATTTCCGCCTGGCCAATGCCCGGTTCGAGCTGCCGCCGCTGCGTGAGCGCGAGGACCGCTTGGGGTTGATTCACCAGCTGCTGGCCGAAGAAGCCCTGGCCTGTGGAGTGGAGGTGGTACTGGCCGATGCTGCGCTGCAGGCGTTGCTGGTTTATCGCTGGCCGGGCAATTTGCGCCAGCTGCGGCAGGTGTTGCGCTATGCCTGTGCGGTGAGCGAGGGCGGGCAGTTGCACTTGCAGGACCTGCCGCATGAGGTTCGCGGTGACGCGGTTGTTTCGGCTGAAAGCGGCGTATCGTGCCCGGCCCGGCAGTTGCTGCTGGATGCATTGATCCGTCATCGCTGGAAGCCAGCGGATGCGGCGCGGGCTTTGGGGATCTCGCGGGCGACCCTGTATCGACGGGTGCATGAGCATCGTATCGAGATGCCGCGGATGAAGGGGTAGGGCCATTGGGGCCGCATAGCGGCCCCAGATTGTTGCAGGCATAAAAAACCCCGGAACAGGTCCGGGGTTCTGGTACATCACACTACTCGATCAATGCTCGTTGGCCAGCTTGTGTTCGAGGTAGTGAATGTTGACGCCGCCTTTGCAGAAACCTTCATCACGCACCAGGTCGCGGTGCAGCGGGATGTTGGTCTTGATGCCGTCGACGACGATCTCGTCCAGGGCATTGCGCATGCGCGCCATGGCTTCGTCGCGGTCCTTGCCGTAGGTGATCAGCTTGCCGATCAGCGAGTCGTAGTTCGGCGGAACCGAATAACCGCTGTACAGGTGCGAATCGACACGTACGCCATTGCCGCCTGGTGCGTGGAAGTGCTTCACCTTGCCTGGGCTTGGGATGAACTTCTTCGGGTCTTCTGCGTTGATCCGGCACTCCAGCGAGTGGCCACGGATCACCACGTCTTCCTGGCGGAACGACAGCTTGTTGCCAGCGGCGATGCTCAGCATCTCCTTGACGATGTCGATACCGGTAACCATCTCCGACACCGGGTGCTCAACCTGCACGCGGGTGTTCATCTCGATGAAGTAGAAGCGGCCGTTTTCGTACAGGAACTCGAAAGTACCGGCACCACGGTAGCCGATCTCGATGCACGCATCGACGCAGCGCTTGAACACTTCCTGACGGGCCTTTTCGTCGATGCCCGGGGCTGGTGCTTCTTCCAGTACCTTCTGGTGACGGCGCTGCAACGAGCAGTCGCGGTCGCCCAGGTGGATGGCGTTGCCCTGGCCGTCGGACAGCACCTGCACTTCCACGTGACGTGGGTTGGTCAGGAACTTCTCCAGGTAGACCATCGGGTTGCCGAAGGCAGCACCGGCTTCGGTACGGGTGAGCTTGGCCGAGGAAATCAGGTCCTCTTCCTTGTGCACCACGCGCATGCCGCGACCACCACCACCACCGGCGGCTTTGATGATCACCGGGTAGCCGACGTCACGGGCAATCGCCAGGGCGACTTCTTCGTCTTCCGGCAGCGGGCCATCGGAGCCTGGTACGGTCGGCACGCCCGACTTGATCATCGCGTCCTTGGCCGAAACCTTGTCACCCATCAGGCGAATGGTGTCGGCTTTCGGGCCGATGAAGGCGAAGCCGGATTTTTCTACCTGTTCGGCGAAGTCGGCGTTTTCTGCCAGGAAGCCGTAGCCCGGGTGAATCGCGGTGGCGCCGGTGACTTCGGCGGCAGCGATGATTGCCGGGATATGCAGGTAGGAATCCTTGGACGATGCAGGACCGATGCAGACCGACTCGTCTGCCAGGCCCAGGTGCATCAGCTCACGGTCGGCGGTGGAGTGCACAGCGACGGTTTTGATGCCCAGCTCTTTGCAGGCACGCAGGATCCGCAGGGCAATTTCCCCACGGTTGGCGATCAGGACTTTTTCGAGCTTCCCAGACATCGTTGGCTCTCCGCGATTCAAACGACGGTGAACAGCGGCTGGTCGAACTCAACCGGCTGGCCGTCTTCTACCAGGATGGCGTCGATGACACCGCCAACATCGGCTTCGATGTGGTTCATCATCTTCATGGCTTCAACGATGCACAGGGTGTCGCCCTTTTTCACCGTCTGGCCAACTTCAGCGAAGTTAGGCGAGGTCGGCGAAGGCTTGCGGTAGAAGGTGCCGACCATTGGCGAACGGATCACGGTGCCTTTCAGGGCTGGGGCAGCAGCAGCGGCTTCGGCGACAGGGGCGGCGGCGGCAACTGGCGCAGCAACCGGGGCGGCAGCCATCGGTGCTGGTGCGTAGAACTGCTGGGCAGCTGGGGTTTTGCTGTGACGGCTGATACGGACCGACTCTTCGCCTTCCTTGATCTCCAGTTCGTCGATGCCAGACTCTTCCAGCAGCTCGATCAGTTTCTTGACTTTACGGATATCCATTAATCATCAACTCCCAAAGGTTCGGTCAGGGGGCGAAATACAAAAAAACGTATCGGAACGTTTCTCTCGAACCCCGGCCCACTTAGGCCAGGGTTTTCATCATTTGGGCTGTGCGTTGGCAGCCAGTTGTTCCAGCGCGGACTCCAGGGCCAGGCGATAACCGCTGGCGCCCAGACCGCAGATCACCCCTACGGCAACATCGGAAAAGTAGGAGTGGTGACGGAACGGTTCGCGTTTGTGCACGTTGGACAGGTGCACTTCGATGAATGGGATGCTCACCGCAAGCAATGCGTCACGTAATGCGACGCTTGTGTGGGTGAAAGCAGCCGGATTGATCAGGATGAAGTCCACACCCTCGTTGCGTGCGGCGTGAATGCGGTCGATCAATTCGTATTCGGCATTGCTCTGCAGGTACTGCAGATGGTGGCCTGCGGCGCGGGCACGTTGCTCCAGGTCCTGGTTGATCTGGGCCAGGGTCACGGCGCCGTAATGGCCTGGCTCGCGAGTACCGAGCAGGTTGAGGTTGGGGCCGTGGAGCACCAGTAGCGTTGCCATCTGCGGATTCCTTGGATTTGTAGGGCAATTCGACACAGCGCGGCGAGTGTGCCGTAAAGCGACCGCAAGTGTCCAGTTCCCGGCAATAGCCAGCACGATGTCCGAGATTCGCGCGAAGTATGTGACCAAATAATTAAATCTGGTCACTGATTTCAGGATTTTCCCCGCCTCGCGGGAAGTTATAGACCGGCTTTGCCGCGTACGCGTGCCAGAATTTGTGCAAATTCAGCGGCGTTTATTTCGCCTATCACCCGATCAGCGGTAATTTCGCTGCCGTTCGCTGCAAAGAACAGCAGGGCAGGCGGGCCGAACAGCTGGTAGCGGTCGAGCAGTTTGCGTTGCTCGGCATTGCTTTCGGTGATGTCGAAACGCAGCAGTTTGAAGCCGGTCAACTGTGTCTGCACCTGGGGCGCATTGAGCACCTCATGCTCGATCACCTTGCAACTGATGCACCAGTCGGCGTACCAGTCCAGCAGCACTGGCTGCCCGGCCGCCTTGGCTTGCGCCAAGGCCGCGTCCAATGCGTCAGGCGTGGTGATGGTCTGCCAGGCATCGGCCTTTGCCGTCGGGCTGGCGCCGCTGGCGCCCAGTGTTGCAACTGGCAGCGGTCGCAGTGGGTCGCCCTGGCCACTGAGGGCGCCGTACCAACAGGCCAGCGCGTACACCAGCAAGGCCAGGCCGAGCAGTTGCGCCAGGCGCTGGGGCGCGGTTTTGACGACGAGCTCCAGGGCTCCGAGGAACAGGGCCACGCCAGCAGCGAGGAAGCCGACCAGCAGCAAGGTCACAGGGCCTGGCAGTACACGGCTGAGCAAGCCGATGGCCAGCCCCAGCAGCAGCACGCCGATGGCGTTTTTCACCGTGTTCATCCAAGGGCCGCTTTTCGGCAGCCAGGCTGCGCCACCGGTGGCCACCAGTAGCAACGGTGCGCCCATGCCCAAACCCAGGGCGAACAGCTTGAGCGCGCCGCCCAGGGCATCGCCGCTGGCGCTGATATACAGCAGGGCACCGGCCAGGGGCGCCGAGACGCACGGCGAAACCAGCAGGCTGGAGAGCACACCAAGTATTGCCGCGCCTAGCAGAGAGCCGCCGCGGGTATGGTTGGCGACGTTGTTCAGGCGGTTGCTCAGGGCCTGGGGCAGCTTCAGTTCGAACAGGCCGAACATGGCCAGGGCGAATACCACGAAGAACAGCGCGAAAGGCACCAGCACCCAGGCCGACTGCAGGCGTGCCTGCAGGTTCAGGCCCGCACCGAACAGGCCCATCAGGGCGCCGAGTGCCGCAAAGCTGGCAGCCATAGGCAGCACGTAGGCCAGCGACAGCGACAGCCCGCGTAGCCCGCCAACCTGGCCGCGCAGCACCACGCCAGACAGGATCGGCAGCATCGGCAGGACGCAGGGCGTGAAGGTCAGGCCGACCCCGGCGAGGAAGAACAGCAGCAGCGACTTCCAGTTCCAGGCAGGGGTGGTGGTGGTCGGCGTGTTGCCAAGGCCTTCGCCATCGATGGTCAGGCGTGCGGTTTCCGGTGGGTAGCACAGGCCTTTGTCGGCGCAGCCCTGGTAGCCCACCAGCAAGGTGAAGGCGCGCGGGTCGTTGCGTGGCAGCTCGATGTCGAGCACACCGTGGTACACCTCGACGTCGCCGAAAAACTCATCGTGCTTGGCTTCGCCCTTGGGGATGTTCGGCGTGCCAAGGGCGATATCGGCCGGTTCCGTGCGGAACTGGAAACGGTGGCGGTAGAGGTAATAGCCATCCGTGGCTACGAAACGCAGCTTGATGGTTTGCGCGTCGGCCTGGACCAGGTTGAGCTTGAAGGCTTCGTGCACCGGCAGGAAGTCGGCGTTGTTGGCCAGCGAAGCGGCGCCGAGTGTGGCGCTGGGGCGGTTGTCGAGCAGGCCCGTGGCGAAGGCAGGGCTGGCCAGCAGCAGGAACAGCAGGAAAAACAGGCGGCGCATGGCGGACTCGCGAGGTGGAACGTGCTGGGCATGATAGCGGAGTTGGTGTGGGTTGGGGTCATGCAGGCGGTGGGGGCGACACATGGCCGGCGATTTACTCAGGGCATGCACCGCCCCCACAGATCCCGCGTTGCCCGATCAGACCCTGAACGCCCGCACCGCCCGGTTCAGCTCGCCGCCCAGGCTCAGCAAATGCTCGCCTTGCTCACGCCCCTCACCAATACGCTGCAAGTTGTCCTCACCCAGCTCATGAATCCGCTCGCTGTGGTCACGAATTTCGCTCACCGCGCCGCTCTGCTGCGCCGTGACATCGGCAATCCGCACTGCCGTGTCCGAGATGGTACGAATGGCACAGACAATCTCATCCAGTGCTCCGTCTGCCGCCTGGGCCTGATTGGCCGTGGCCTCGGCATGCTCAAGCTGCGCGCGCATGCCGGCCACCGAGCCTCTGGCCGCCTGCTGCAAGCGGTCGATCAGGGCCTGAATCTCGCCGGTAGCGCCTGTGGTGCGCTGTGCCAACGAGCGCACCTCATCGGCCACCACGGCAAAGCCACGGCCCATCTCACCGGCGCGGGCCGCTTCGATCGCGGCGTTCAGTGCCAGCAGGTTGGTCTGCTCGGCAATCGAGCGGATTACCGTCAGTACGCCGCCGATGGTTGCCGACTCTTCCGCCAACTGCTCGATCATGCGGGCGTTGCCTTGCACTTCATCGACCAGGTCACGCAAGCCCGACAGGCTCTGGCCAATTACGGCCTGGCCTTGCTCCACGGCGCGCCCGGCATCGCGGCTGGCATCGGCGGCGGCGCTCGCATCCCCCGCCACTTGCTGAATGGTCGCCTCCAGTTCACCGAGGGCATCGCGGATCTGCCCGGTATCGCCGGCTTGGCGCTCGGCGCCATCGTGCAGCGCGGCGCTCATGCCGGCCAGGGCGTGGCTGCTGCCGGCCACTTGTTCGGCGTTGTGGCGGATGGTGCCGACCAGCTCGACCAGGTACTGGCGCAGGCGGTTGAGCGATTCCTGGATATCGTGCAGTTCGCGGTTGGTCTTGCCCAGGGTGATAGCCTGGGCAAAGTCACCCTCTGCCCAACGCGACAGGGCGGGCGCCAGGCCTGTAAGGGTGCGGGCCAAGCGCCTCTGCAGTGTGTCGATCAGCAGGGCAATCAGCAGGATCAGGCCGATCATCAGGCCCTGGATGATGCGCACTTCGGCAGCGATTTTTGCATGCTGGCCGCGTACCTCGGGCTCCAGCGCGGCGATGGCCTGCTGCACCGCCTCCAGGCGCTGGCGGGTGCTGGCCGCCAGGGCGACGCGGCGCTCGATTTGTTCGCGGGTGCGTTGCAGCTCGGCCGGGTAGCGGCTGAGCAGGCTTTGCAGTTCGCGCTTCAGGCCTACGGCAATGTCTTCCTGCTGGGCGCTGGCCTGGGACGCCAGGCCCATCATCGCGGCGAAGTCGTCGGCGCCGGATTCGGCCGCACGGGTTACGCCGAGCAGGGGCAGACCGTCGACCACCTGGGCCTGGACGCGGATCAGTTGCAGCTCGCGCTCGACTTCGTCGGCCAGCTCCGGGCGGCCGCTGCTGACCAGCTTGTCGCGGGCCAGTGACAGCCGGCCCAGGTGCACGGTGGCGTCGAGCAGTGGCAGCAGGTAACGGTTGGCCTCGGCATTGCCGCTGTCGCGGGCGTAGCCGGCCATTTGTTCAAGGTTCGCCCCCAGCTCCCGCTCGGCTTGCAGCAGCAAGGCTTGTGGGTCGCCGGCCAGCTTGCCAGCGGCCAGCAGTTCATTGGCAGTGAAGGCCTGCAGGCTGTCCAGGCTAGGGCGCAATTGCTCGGCCAGCTCAACGGGCCAGTCGGCCAGGGCGGCCTGCAGCTGCTGGTTGGCTTCCATGGCGGCGGCATGGCGCAGGGCATCGCCGCTGCCCAGGTACGCCTGGATGTTGCGTGCCGCCTGGTTCTGGAACTGTTGGGACAGGCCCAGGTAGCGCTCCATCATCTGGTAGGGGCGCTCCAGGGCCCGCTGCGACCACCACAGGGTTGCGCCCAAGGCGAGGCACACGGTCACCAGCAACAGGGTGTTGAAATTGGTCAGCCACTTCAGGCGCATAGCCGCGAGCTTCCTGGTGAGGGGGAGTGGCGGCTGAAGTTATTGCGATTTTGTGACGTGGTGATGACGGCAAGGGCTTGGCGCCAGAAAAAAGTGGCACAGTGCCGGTACGGTTTTAAGTGACTTAGGGCTCTACACGCACTACGCAATTGCGCCCCGCGTGCTTGGCCCGGTACAGCGCTTCGTCCGCCGCACTGGCCATGGTCAGTGCATCCAGCCCCTCGTCCAGCTGTACGACTCCGGCACTGAAGGTGCACTGCAAATCCCGTGGCTGCGCCGGGTAGAGAATCTCGGCAAAGCGCCGGCGAATTTCGTCCAGTACCCTGTGTGCCGCGTCCAGCGCGGTATTGGGCATGACGATGGCGAACTCTTCGCCACCATAGCGGCCAATGAAGTCGGTCTTGCGCAAGCGCTGCTTGAGGAACAACGCCAGGCTCTTGATCACCCGATCGCCCATGGGGTGGCCGTGGCGGTCGTTGATCTTTTTGAAGTGGTCGATATCGAGCATGGCAAAGCTCAACGGCTGCTGTTCGCGGCGGGCGCGGAAGCTGCAGTCTTCCAGCAGTTGCAGGATGTGGGTGTGGTTGTACAGCCCGGTCAGGCTGTCGCGCACCATGCGCGCCTTCAAGTGCCGGGCGCGGGCGGCGCGGTTGCGCACGGTGGTGATCAGGTGACGTGAGCGAAAGGGTTTGGTCAAAAAGTCATCACCGCCTTCGCTCATGGCATCCAGCTGCTTGTCCAGGTCGTCCTCGGCTGACAGGTAGATGATCGGCACGCTCACATAACGGTCACTGTGGCGAATCACCTTGGCCAGTTCCGGGCCGGTGCAGGCTGGCATGTACAGGTCGAGGATGATCAGGTCGGGCTGGAAGTCGGCAAGCTCGGCCATGGTACGGATCGGGTCGGTCAGGCTGCGGGTGACCATGCCGGCGCCGGCCAGCACCCGCTCGGTGTACAGGGCCTGGGTGCGCGAGTCGTCGATGATCAGCACGCGCAGCGGGTCGTGCGGGGTGGCATTGGTCAGCAGTTCGACCTTTTCCAGCAGGCTGGAAGCCTCCAGGCTGCCGGTGAGAAAGTCCTGGCCACCGGCGCGTACGGCGGCAAGGCGGGTTGGGGTGTCGGCTTCGTGGTGGCTGAAGAACAGCAGCGGAATATGTCGCGCCAACCCTTGCTGCACCTGGGCGGCCAGCTGCAGGCCTTGGCCCGTACCGGTGAAGTCGACATCCATGATGATGGCCGAAGGCGGGTACTCGCAGATCGAGGCGAGAAACGCCGTAGCATTGGGCAGTGCTTGCACCACCAGGCCGAAGAACTCCAGTTGCTGGGCCAAGCGCTGGGCACGCTCATGATCCTGCAGCAGGATGTACACCGGTTTGCGTGGGGGCGGCAGCAGCAGTGGGTCGAGCGGGTCGTCCTTGCGCAGGCCGTTACGCGTCAGCTGTTGCACGGGGCATTGCGGGCTCGGCTCGACTGCTTTGCTCATGTCCTGGCTACTTATAGGTTGGGATGTGCAGGGGCAATGATGGCTCTATGCTAGCAGCTCTTTTCAAGCGCGTGACTGCCCTGCATCAACAAAGCGGCCAGAACGAATATTCAGTTACTGACTGAATGGTCGCTTATGCGTACGGTGGTGTCTGCTTTATAGTGCTGCCACGCGGGCTTGCCGTGGCACCCTGGCGCAGGCCTGTGGTCCAAGCCCCTGAACCGTCGTGACTGATTAAGGACAAAGCCATGCTGGACTGGAAAAACCGCGAGGCCAAAGCCGAGCCCCGTGAGCGTGTCGATGGCCGCGGCGCTGCCGCCCGTAGCTACCTTGGCGGCCTGTGGAGCCGCGCCCTGGGGACCCTGATCGGGTTGTACCTGCTGGTGTGTATCGGCCTTGGCTGGTACTGGAGCCAGGAGCCCGCGCTGTTCCCGGTGCAGCAGAATGCCCAGGCCGCTGCCGAGCGCAATGGCCAGCAAATGGTGGTGGGCTACACCACCCTCGAAACCCTCAAGACCGTTGCCGGCACCTTGCTGAACAAGCCGGGCGGCTACATTTCCAACGACCGCTTCCCGCCAGGGCTGTGGATGGACAACATGCCGAGTTGGGAATATGGCGTGCTGGTCCAGGTACGCGACCTGTCGCGCGCGCTGCGCAAGGACTTCGCCCGGTCGCAGTCGCAGTCCACCGAAGACGCCGACCTGGCCAAGGCCGAGCCGCGATTCAACTTCGACAACAAGAGCTGGATCTTGCCATCGAGCGAGTCGGAGTTCGAAGAGGGCATCAAGTCGCTGTCCCGCTACCAGACTCGCCTGGCTGCTGGCGACAAGGGCGCGATCTTCTACACCCGTGCCGACAACCTGAACAACTGGCTGGGTGACGTGGCCACTCGCCTGGGCTCGCTGTCGCAGCGGCTGTCGGCCAGCGTTGGCCGGGTCAAGCTCAACAGCACGCTGAAGACCGAGTCAGTCGTCGCCGGCCAGGCGCCGCAGGTGGACGAGGAGTTGGTGGAAACCCCGTGGCTGCAGATTGACAACGTGTTCTATGAAGCCCGTGGCCAGGCGTGGGCACTGTCGCACCTGCTGCGTGCTATCGAGGTGGACTTTGCCGATGTGCTGGCCAAGAAGAACGCCACGGTCAGCGTGCGCCAGATCATCCGCGAGCTGGAAGCCTCGCAAGAGCCGCTGTGGAGCCCAATGGTGCTGAACGGCAGTGGCTTCGGCATGTGGGCCAACCACTCGCTGGTCATGGCCAACTACATTTCCCGGGCCAACGCCGCGGTTATCGACCTGCGTCAGTTGCTGTCGCAGGGTTGATGATGGCTATCAGCCCAACCGAGGCCGCCCACCGTGCGGCTTCCGACCGCGAACTGGTCACCTGGGTGGACGAAGCCGACCAGGTGCTGGGCGCGTTGCCCCGTGCCGAGTTGCGTGAGCGCGGGTTGATCGGGCGTTGCACGTTCATCCTGCTGTTCAACAGTGCCGGTGAGCTGTGTGTGCATCGTCGCACCCTGAGCAAGGCGCTGTACCCAGGGTATTGGGATGTGGCGGCAGGCGGCATGGTCGCGGCCGGGGAGGCGTATGCCGAGTCGGCCGCACGTGAGCTGGCCGAAGAGCTGGGGATTGAAGGTGCGCAGCTGCGTTTCCACGAGCGGTTCTACTTTGACCAGCCGGACAACCGTCTGTGGTGTGCGGTGTATTCGGCGGTGTCCGATGCGCCATTGCGACTGCAGCCGGAAGAGGTGATCGAGGCGCGGTTCATTGGCCTGGAGCAGGCTGAGCAGGAAAGCCTCAGCAAGCCATATTGCCCGGACTCGTTGGCGGCGTTGCAGCGCTACAAGCTTAGCTTGAAATAAAGCAGGGGCCGCTTTGCGGCCCGATCGCGACACAAGGCCGCTCCTACAAGAGGTCGCGTCCCCCGGCCTTGCGCGGTCTCCTGTAGGAGCGGCCTTGTGTCGCGATCGGGCTGCAAAGCAGCCCCAATACGCGAAGGGTCGCAAAACATTCGCAAAATGCCGCAATCCTGTACTTAGCAACGGCTGCATTTATCGTTACACTGCGCGCCCTTTTCGGGCTGTCGCAAGTCTTGCGGCAGTAGCGCCGCCCCTGCCAGAGTGGGGCTTCGCGGTCGGCCTCAACCCCAAGGCACGACCAGTTTTTGTCCTCAGCACAGAGGAACAAAAGTGGCCAAGAAAGCTTCTTCCTTTTCCGCCCTTGGCGGTCTCGTGTATTCCACCGACGCTGGTCGGCACTGCCCTGACTGTGGCCAGCCAGTGGATGCCTGCATCTGCAAGCAGCAAATTATCCCCGAAGGCGACGGCATTGCCCGTGTGCGCCGTGAGAGCAAAGGCCGTGGCGGCAAGACCGTGACCACCGTCACCGGCGTGCCGCTGCCGCCCGACCAGCTCAAAGAGCTGGCGACCACGCTCAAGCGCCGCTGCGGTACCGGCGGCGCTCTGAAGGACGGGGTTATCGAGATCCAGGGCGACCATGTCGAGCTGTTGATCGGCGAGCTGACCAAACAGGGTTTCAAGGCGAAAAAGTCCGGCGGCTGAGGCCATCGCGCGATTTTTTGCCCAGCGCTTTCTAAACTCGTTCCCGTGGCCAGGGTCTATGCCTGAACACGGATGAATCGTCATTTTCAGCTTTTACACTCGCTCCGCTGCCTGCGGGGCAGTGTCTTCGACTTATCTATAGGGGACTTGAATGTCCGTACGACGCACACGCAAAGACGATGGTAGCCAATGGACCGTGGCCGACAGCCGCAGTGTTTATGGCATCCGCCATTGGGGCGCTGGTTATTTCGCCATCAATGAAGCCGGGCGCGTCGAAGTGCGCCCCAACGGCCCCAACAGCGCGCCGATCGACCTGTACGAACAGGTTGACGAACTGCGCCAGAGCGGCCTGTCGCTGCCCTTGCTGGTGCGCTTCCCCGACATTCTGCAGGACCGCGTACGCCAGCTGACTGGTGCGTTCGATGCCAACATCGCGCGCCTGGAGTACCAGAGCCAGTACACCGCGCTGTACCCGATCAAGGTCAACCAGCAGGAAGCGGTGGTGGAAAACATCATCGCCACGCAAAACGTTTCCATTGGCCTGGAAGCCGGCTCCAAACCCGAGCTGCTGGCCGTACTGGCGCTGGCGCCGAAGGGCGGCACCATCGTCTGCAACGGCTACAAGGACCGTGAGTTCATTCGCCTGGCGTTGATGGGCCAGAAGCTCGGCCACAACGTGTTCATCGTCATCGAGAAAGAGTCGGAAGTGGCGCTGGTGATCGAAGAGGCCGCCGAGCTGAAGGTGAAACCGCAGGTCGGCCTGCGCGTGCGCCTGTCGTCGCTGGCTTCGAGCAAGTGGGCCGATACCGGTGGCGAAAAGTCCAAGTTCGGTTTGTCTGCCGCCCAGCTGCTCTCTGTAGTACAGCGCTTCCGCGATGCAGGCCTGGACCAGGGCATTCGCCTGCTGCACTTCCACATGGGGTCGCAGATCGCCAACCTGGCTGACTATCAGCACGGTTTCAAGGAAGCCATCCGTTACTACGGCGAACTGCGTGCGCTGGGCCTGCCGGTCGACCACATCGACGTTGGCGGTGGCCTGGGCGTGGACTACGACGGCACCCACTCGCGCAATGCCAGCTCGATCAACTACGACATGGACGACTACGCCGGCGTGGTGGTGGGCATGCTCAAGGAGTTCTGCGACGCGCAGGGCCTGCCGCACCCGCACATCTTCTCCGAGAGTGGCCGCTCGTTGACAGCGCACCACGCCATGCTGGTGATCCAGGTGACCGACGTCGAGAAACACAACGACGACGTGCCCACCATCGAGAACAAGGAAGCCCTGCCCGAGACCGTGCAGTGGCTGGTCGACCTGCTTGGCCCGACCGATATCGAGATGGTCACCGAGACTTACTGGCGCGCCACCCACTATATGGGTGACGTGGCCGCGCAGTATGCCGATGGCAAGATCAGCCTGGGCGAGAAGGCACTGGCCGAACAGTGCTATTTTGCCGTCTGCCGCCGCCTGCACAACTCGCTCAAGGCCCGCCAGCGCTCGCACCGTCAGGTGCTGGACGAGCTGAACGACAAGCTGGCCGACAAGTACATCTGCAACTTCTCGGTGTTCCAGAGCCTGCCGGACACCTGGGCCATCGGCCAGGTACTGCCGATCATCCCGCTGCACCGCCTGGACGAAGAGCCGATGCGACGTGCGGTATTGCAGGACCTGACCTGCGACTCCGACGGCAAGATCAACCAGTACGTTGATGAGCAGAGCATCGAGACCAGCATGCCGGTGCATGCGCTGAAGGAGGGCGAGGACTACCTGCTGGGCGTGTTCCTGGTCGGTGCCTACCAGGAAATCCTGGGCGATATGCACAACCTGTTCGGTGACACCGACTCGGTGAACATCTACCAGAATGCCGACGGCAGCGTGTACCACGCCGGTATCGAGACCCACGACACCATCGAGGACATGCTGCGCTACGTGCACCTGTCGCCGGAGGAGTTGATGACGCATTACCGCGACAAGGTGGCCAGCGCTAAGATCACCGCGCGGGAGCGGACCCAGTTCCTGGATGCCTTGCGTCTTGGGTTGACCCGGTCTTCGTACTTGTCGTCGTAACCGCCGGGGCCGCTTTGCGGCCCATCGCGACACAAGGCCGTTCCTACAGGCGATCGCGCAGTAATTACCATACGCGATTTCCCTGTAGGAGCGGCCTTGCGTCGCGAACTGAGGGCGCAGCCCTCACGGCGTCATACCCGGTAATGATCCGCCTACGCCATCCCTTATTGCGACACCTATCCTGCGAATGCAATGTTCAAAGGAATTCGACATGGACCGTCACGGCAATCATCGCTTGCGCCAAGGGCGCTTTTCAGAGTCAGGCAGGCTTTATCTGCTAACTACCGTTACCCGCCAACGGCGCCCGCTCTTCCAGAACCTCTGGTTTGCACGAGCGGCCATTAATCAATTGCGCCTGAGTGATCATGAAGGTAGTTGCCGTACGTTGGCTTGGGTTCTGATGCCAGACCATCTGCATTGGTTGATCGAGCTTGGGCCTACCAGCCTGGACAAACTCATGTGTGCTTTCAAGTCACGCAGCAGTTGTGCGCTTTACCGTATAGGTGCCGAGCGAAAGCACATCTGGCAGCCTGGCTTTTATGACCGGGCATTGCGCAAGGATGAGGATGTAAGGGCTGCTGCCCGCTACATCATCGCCAACCCGATTCGGGCGGGTCTGGTTCGACGAGCGGGCGAGTACCCACATTGGAATTGTGTGTGGCTGTGAGCCGGCAGGTGAGGGCTTCGCCCTCATTTCGCGACACAAGGCCGCTCCTACAGGGATCGCGATACCGAGCCGTTCCGCGATCCCGGCATTACCGAACCCACTCACCTTTCTGCTGCAACCGCCACCCCACCCACCCCAGCGTCACCGCCCGCAACCCCATGAACCCGAGAAACGCCAACCATAGCCCATGGTTGCCGAACCCGCTCATGGCCACCGCCACCGGCAGTGCAATCAGTACCGACACCACCATCGCATTGCGCATCTCCCGCGCCCGCGTCGCACCGATGAACAACCCATCCAGCAAGTAACTCCACACTGCAATCAACGGCAGTACCGCCAGGTAGGGCAAATACGGATAGGCCGCATTGCGCACGCTTTCGATGTCGGTCTGCAGGTCGATGAACAAGTGCCCGCCCAACAGGAACAACCCGGCAAACCCCAAACTGGTGATCAGCGACCAGCCACAGGCCACCACCAACGAACGGCGCAAGGTGTCGCGGTCGCGGGCACCAATGGCATGGCCGCACAGGGCCTCGACCGCATGCGCCAGCCCGTCGAGGGCGTAGGCCGTCAGCAGCAGGCCATTGAGCAGCAGGGCGTTGGCCGCCACCGTGGCCTCACCCAGGCGCGCCCCCTGCACAGTAATCAGCAGGAACACCAGTTGCAGCGCCAGGCTGCGCAGGAAAATATCGCGGTTGACCGCCAGCAGCGGGCGCCAGGCCTGCCAGCGTTTGAGCGCTGCCCAGGCGATCTGCCCCGGGTAGGCACGCAGTGCCGGGCGGGTCAGGGCCAGGCCGAGCAGCGCGGCGCTCCATTCGGCAATGACCGAAGCCCGTGCCGACCCCAGTACGCCCCAATCCAGGCCCAGCACGAACCACAGGTTCAGGACGATGTTCAGCAGGTTGGTGGTCAGCAGGATGGCCAGTGGCGCCCGGGCGTTCTGGGTGCCCAGAAACCAGCCAACCAGCGCATAGCTGGCAAGCGCCGCAGGCAGGCCAAGCAGGCGGGTATGGAAGAAGTCTTCGGTGGATTGCTGCAGGGCTGCACTGGGTTGCATCGCATGCAGTGCCAGCTGGCTGAACGGCAGAGCCAGCAGGCCGATCATCAGGGCGAAACCGACCGCCAAAAGCAGCCCTTGTACCAGCACCTGGCGCAACGCGGCGCCGTCGCCACGGCCAGCGGCCTGTGCGGCGAAGCCAGTGGAGCCCATGCGCAGGAAGCCCATCAGGCCAACCATGAAGGTGAACAAAGTGGCGCCCACGGCCACGGCGCCTAGCTGGTGGGCGTGGGGGAGGTGGCCGATGACGGTGCTGTCGACCAGCGCCACCAGCGGTACGGAGATGTTGGACAAGATCATCGGTGCGGCCAGCGCCCAGACCTTGTGGTGGGTAGGGCGGTGGCGCCAGTCGGCGGAGAGTTGGGACATTTGCTTACCAAGGGGCTTGGGGCCGCTGTACGCCCCTTTAACGAAGGCCACAGTGTAACCACCAGGCAACCATTTCGCGCGACCGTGGTCTTACTGGGCGCGCAACGCCGGGTGCCGCACCTGACGTTGCGCTATAGTTGCTGCCCTCACGTACACGCTGCCCAAGAGTTCCTACTCCATGTTCAACAAAGGATTGTTGCTGGCCTGCGCGCTGGCGTTGCTCAGTGCCTGTGACTCATCCGCGCCGGACAAACCGGCGCCGGTCGAGAAACCGGCGGCCACCGCGCCCGCCGAAGCCCCCGCCCCCAAACGCGAAGACCCGGCCGTGCTCGCCAAGCGCTACGAGGGCCGCGAACTCACGGTGCTGGATGTATCCGAAGTGCAGCTCGATGGCGCTGCGACGCTGTCGATCAGCTTCTCCGCGCCGCTGGATGCCAAGCAGGACTTCGCCACCAAGGTGCACCTGGTCGACACCGTCAAAGGCAAGCTCGACGGCGCCTGGGAGCTCTCCGACAACCAGATGGAACTGCGCCTGCGTCACCTGGAACCGCAGCGCAAGCTGGTGCTGACCGTCGACAAGGGCCTGCTGGCGGTCAACGGCAAGCAACTGGACAGTGAATCGATCACCCAGCTGGAAACCCGCGACATGCAGCCGACCATCGGCTTTGCCAGCCGCGGCTCGCTGCTGCCCACGCGCCTGGCCGAGGGGCTGCCGGTGATTGCCCTGAACGTCGACAAGGTCGATGTCGAGTTTTTCCGGGTGAAGCCGGAAATGCTCTCGTCTTTCCTGGCCAGCTGGGGGCGCAACAGCAGCCTGTACTACTACCAGTCCAAGGAAACCCTGGACATGGCCGAGCTGGTCTACAGCGGCCGCTTCGACCTCAACCCCGCCCGCAACACCCGCGAAACCGTGCTGCTGCCCATCGCCGGCATCAAGCCGCTGCAGGACCCGGGCGTGTACCTGGCAGTGATGCGTGCTTCGGGCACTTACGACTACTCGCAGCCGGCGACCCTGTTCACCCTCAGCGACATCGGCGTGTCGGCGCACCGATACCGCGACCGCCTGGACGTGTTCGCGCAGGCGCTGGAAGGCGGCAAGGCGATGAGCGGCGTCAATCTCGAAATCCATGACGAGAAGGGCAAGTTGCTGGCCCAGGCCAGCACCGATGGCAAGGGCCACGCCCAACTGCCGATCACGTCCAAGGCCGATACCCTGATTGCTACCCAAGGTGTGCACACCACCCTGCTGCGCCTGAACACCGCCGCCCTGGACCTGGCCGAGTTCGACATTACCGGCCCGCAAGCCAACCCGTTGCAGTTCTTCATCTTCGGCCCGCGTGACCTGTATCGCCCAGGCGAAACGGTGCTGCTCAACGGCCTTCTGCGCGACCAGGACGGCAAGCCGGTCAAGGCCCAGCCGGTGAGTGTGGAAGTGCGTCGCCCGGATGAGCAGGTGAGCCGCAAGTTCGTCTGGGAGGCCGACAGCAATGGCTTGTACCAATACCAGTTGCAGCTCGCCACCGAGGCCCCGACTGGCCGTTGGCAACTGCTGCTCGACCTGGGCGGCGGGCGCAAGCAGGTGTATGAATTTCTCGTCGAGGACTTCCTGCCTGAACGCCTGGCGCTGGAGCTGAAGGGCAGCAGCACGCCGCTGTCGCCGGAGGAGGATGCGCGCATCCAGGTCAATGGCCGTTACCTCTATGGCGCCCCGGCTGCCGGTAATCGCCTGAGTGGCCAGGCCTATGTGCGTCCCCTTCGCGAAGCGGTGCCTGCGCTGCCGGGCTACCAGTTCGGCTCGGTCACCGAAACCGAGCTGAACCAGGACCTGGAGCTGGACGAAGTCACGCTCGATCAGGCTGGCAAGGCCGTGGTCGATATCGAAAGCCGTTGGGCCGAAGCCCGCTCACCGCTGCAACTGACCGTGCAGGCCAGCCTGCAGGAGTCCGGTGGCCGGCCGATCACCCGTCGTCTGGAGCAACCGATCTGGCCTGCCGAGCGCCTGCCGGGCCTGCGTGGCCTGTTCGAGGGTGAGGAAACCGATAGCGACGGGCCGGTGGAGTTCGAATTCCTGGTGGCCGACCGCGACGGCAACAAGCTGGCGGCCAACGACCTCAAGGTACGTCTGATTCGCGAGCGTCGCGATTACTACTGGAACTACTCGCAGAGCGATGGCTGGAGCTACGCCTACAACGAGAAGTTCCTCACCCAGCGTGAGGAGACCGTTAGCGTCAAGGCCGGCTCCACGGCCAAACTGAGCTTCCAGGTTGAATGGGGCCCGTACCGCGTGGAGGTCGAAGACCCGCAGACCGGCCTGGTGTCCAGCGAGCGCTTCTGGGCCGGTTATCGCGCCCAGGACAACGCCGAAGGCGGCGCGGTGCGCCCGGACCAGGTCAAGCTGGCGCTGGATAAACCGTCCTACGCCGATGGCGCTACTGCCAAGGTCACCGTCACGCCACCTGCTGCTGGCAGCGGCTACCTGATGATCGAGTCCAGCGATGGCCCGCTGTGGTGGCAGGAGATCGACGTGCCCGCCGAGGGCAAGACCTTTGATGTGCAACTGGACAACGCCTGGGCGCGCCACGACCTTTACATCAGCGCGCTGGTGATTCGCCCTGGAGAGCGCAAGGCCAACGCCACACCAAAACGCGCCGTGGGTGTGCTGCACCTGCCGTTGGACCGCGCCGAACGCAAGCTGGCGGTGAGCCTGCAGGCACCCGAAAAAATGCGCCCGAAACAGCCGCTGACCGTAAAGGTGAAAGCCGCCAATGCCGATGGCAGCGTGCCCAAGCAGGTGCATGTGCTGTTGTCTGCGGTGGACGTGGGCATCCTCAACATCACTGATTTCAAAACCCCGGATCCGTTTGCCAGCCTGTTCGGGCGCAAGGCCTATGGTGCCGACCAACTGGACATCTACGGCCAGTTGATCGAAGCCGGCCAGGGCCGCTTGGCGAGCCTGGCGTTTGGCGGTGACGCGGCAATGGCCAAGGGTGGCAAGCGCCCTAACACCACGGTCACCATCGTCGCCCAGCAGAGCCTGCCGGTGACCCTGGACGACAAGGGTGAGGGCCAGGCCACGGTCGATATCCCCGACTTCAACGGCGAACTGCGGCTGATGGCCCAGGCCTGGACCGAAGAACACTTCGGCATGGCAGAAGGCAAAACCGTGGTCGCTGCACCGTTGATTGGCGAGCTGTCGGCGCCGCGCTTCCTGGCCGGTGGCGACCGCACCAGCCTGGCACTGGACCTGGCCAACCTGTCGGGCCGTGCTCAACAGTTGAACGTTGAAATCACCACCGATGGGCAACTGAGCCTGGCGGCCAACGCCGTGCAGAGCGTTAACCTGACCGAAGGCCAGCGCTCGACGCTGATGATCCCGGTACAGGCCCAAGGGGGCCTGGGGCAGGGTAAAGTGCATGTGCGGGTCACTGGCCTGCAGTTGCCAAACGAGCCCGCCACCGCGTTCGAGCGTGAGTGGACATTGGGCGTGCGCCCAGCTTATCCGGCGATGCTCAAGCACTACCGCGTGGCGTTGAAAGACCAGCCATGGACCTTGCCTGAAGCGGACCTGGCAGCTTTCGAGCCTGCCGGCCTGGAAGCCAGCCTGGCCTTGTCGAGCCGGCCGCCGCTGAACCTGGCCGAGCAGATTCGCGCGTTGGAAGCCTACCCCTACGGTTGCCTGGAACAGACCACCAGCGGCCTGTACCCGTCGTTGTACGCTGATGCCGATAGCCTCAAACGCCTGGGCATCAAGGGCGAGCCGGCGCAGGTGCGCAAGCGCAAGATCGAAATGGGCATCGAGCACCTGCTGGGCATGCAGCGCTACAACGGCAGCTTTGGCCTGTGGAGTTCGGACAGCGAAGAAGAGTACTGGCTCACCGCCTACGTCACCGACTTCCTGCTGCGTGCCCGTGACCAAGGTTACGGCGTGCCGGCCGAAGCGCTGAAGAAGGCCAGCGAGCGCCTGCTGCGCTACCTGCAGGAACGCAACCTGATCGAAGTCGACTACAGCGAAAATGCCGACCACACTCGCTTTGCCGTGCAAGCCTACGCGGCGCTGGTGCTGTCGCGCAGCCAGCAGGCGCCATTGGGTGCCCTGCGAGGCCTGTTCGAGCGCCGCGCCGATGCCCGTTCTGGCCTACCGCTGGTGCAATTGGCGGTGGCACTGGACAAGATGGGTGACAAACCGCGTGCCGAGCAAGCCTTGCAGGCGGGCCTGGGCATCAGCCGTGGCAAAGGCTGGATGGCCGATTACGGCAGCGCCCTGCGTGACCAGGCGCTGATCCTGGCACTGCTGCAGGAAAGCAACCTGGCCAGCAGCCAGGTCGATCAGCGCCTGTTCGCCTTGTCGGATGAGCTGGCGGCCAACCGCTGGCTGTCTACCCAGGAGCGCAATGCACTGTTCCTTGCCGGCCGTAGCCTGCTGGGCAAGCCGGAAGGCAAGTGGCAGGCACGCCTGGACAGTGCTGGCGAGGTGCGCGAGTTCAACAATGCCGAGGCCGGCATGAAGCTGGAAGGCCCGCTACTGGCATCGCCGCTGAGTGTGCAGAACGAAGGCAGCGAGACGCTGTACCAGCAGTTGACCTTGTCGGGCTACCCACGCCAGGCGCCTGCTGCTGGCGGCAATGGCCTGCAGATTCGCCGAGAGTACTTGGGCATGAATGGCCAGCCGCTGGACCTGCACAACCTGCGCAGTGGTGACTTGGTGCTGGTGCACCTGGCGCTCAAGGCTGAAGACCGTGTACCGGATGCGCTGGTGGTGGATTTGCTGCCAGCAGGCCTGGAGCTGGAAAACCAGAACCTGGCGCAAAGCGCCGCCAGCCTGGACAACGCCAGCAGCGCGGTGAAGGAGTGGCGCGAGTCTATGCAGAACGCCAGCGTAGTGCACCAGGAGTACCGTGATGACCGTTATGTTGCCGCGCTCAAGCTCGACAGCTACGGCACCACCCACCTGCTGTACCTGGCGCGGGCAGTGACCCCGGGCACCTACCGCGTACCGCCGCCGCAGGTTGAGTCGATGTACCGGCCGAACCTGCAGGCTGTGGGCGATGGGCAAGGGGAGATGACCGTAAAAGCCCGCTGAGGCTACGCGGTCTGTTGTAGGAGCGGCCTTGTGTCGCGATCGGGCCGCAAAGCGGCCCCAAAACCTGAGCGCGCGGAGCAACTGTGGTACCGCGTCGCCAGGTTTTGCGGCCGCTGCGCGCCCGATCGCGACGCAAGGCCGCTCCTACAGGAATGGCGCAGTTTCTAGTGAATCACCCAACTCATCACCCACAACCCCAGCACCAGCCAGATGATCCCGAGGATGATCGAGGCGCGCATGAACGCACGGATTGCCGAGTACAGCAGCATAAGGCCGATGATCAGGGCCAGGATGCTGAGTAGCGAGGTGTCCATGCCCAAGGTGCGCGCCAGGCCGTCGATGAAATTGCCACCGGCATTGGCCAGCAGGTTGAACAGCCCGCTCAATGCGTCGACGATGAAGCGGATCAACGACCCCAGTGCCTGGCCCAACCACTCGAAAAAACCTTCTACATGCATAGTTGCTTCCTGATGAACGAATCGGCGAGGTTGCCGTCCCCAAGCCTTTGGCCATTACCTGGCCAGGTCGGTTCCCGATGCCAAGCTTAGCGCGGCCACATCGCCATGCGGGCAGGATGTTGCGTGCCACGCTGATCGGCGTGCTGGTGCTGTGCGGCCTGTTGTGGCTGGCTGATCGTATCTGGCCGCTGCCCATGCCGGGCGACGACCTGGCCCGGGTGGTGCTGGCCGAGGACGGGACGCCGTTGTGGCGCTTTGCCGATGCTGATGGCGTGTGGCGCTACCCGGTCAGCCCCGAACAGGTGTCGCCGCTGTACCTGCAGGCCTTGCTGACTTACGAGGACCGCTGGTTCTACAGCCACCCTGGGATCAATCCACTGGCCTTGGCCCGCGCTGCCTGGTTGAACCTGCGCGGTGGGCGCGTGGTGTCGGGCGGCAGTACGTTGTCGATGCAGGTGGCGCGCCTGCTCGACCCGCACGACCGCACCCTGGCTGGCAAACTGCGCCAGTTGTGGCGTACGGCGCAGCTGGAATGGCACTTGTCCAAGCGCGAAATTCTGCAGATCTACCTGGACCGCGCGCCGTTCGGCGGCACCTTGCAGGGCGTGGCCGCTGCCAGCTGGGCGTACCTGGGCAAGTCGCCCTTGCACCTGACACCCGCTGAAGCGGCGCTGCTGGCGGTGCTGCCCCAGGCACCCAGCCGGCTGCGCCCAGACCGCCACCACGAGCGTGCTCAGCGCGCGCGCGACAAGGTGTTGCAGCGCCTGGCCGAATACCAAGTGTGGCCTGAGCGGCAAATCCGCGAGGCGGCCGAGGAACCGTTGGTGTTGGCGCCACGCCAGGAGCCGGCCCTGGCACCCTTGCTGGCCCGGCGCCTGAACAGCGCCGACAGCCCGCCACTGATTCGCACCACGCTCGATGCCGCACTTCAGCGGCGCCTCGAAGACCTGCTGCTGGGTTGGCGCGCCCGGCTACCGGAGCGCACCTCGGCCGCCGTCCTGGTGGTCGATGCGCAGACCATGGCGGTGCGCGCTTACCTGGGCTCGATAGATTTGGCGGACGAGCGCCGTTTTGGCCATGTCGATATGGTGCGCTCGCTGCGTTCGCCCGGTTCCACCCTCAAGCCGTTTCTCTACGGCATGGCGCTGGACGATGGCCTGATCCATTCCGAATCGCTGCTGCAGGATGTGCCACGACGTTATGGCGATTATCGCCCCGGCAACTTCTCCATGGGCTTCAGCGGCCCGGTGTCGGCCAGCTCGGCGCTGGCCCTGTCGCTCAACCTGCCGGCCGTGCAATTGCTGGAGGCCTATGGCCCGAAACGCTTTGCCGCGCAGCTGCGCATGGCGGGCGTGCCGCTGATATTGCCGCCGCTGGCCGAGCCCAACCTGTCGTTGATACTGGGGGGCGCCGGCAGCCGGCTGGAAGATTTGGTGGGTGGCTACGCGGCGCTGGCACGGGACGGTAACAGTGCGAAGGTGCGTTTGCAGCCGCAGGACCCGCTGGTAGAGCGACGCCTGTTGTCGCCAGGCGCGGCGTGGATCATCCGACGCATCCTCAGTGGCCAGGCTCGCCCCGACCGCGACCCGCATGCCGAACTGGTGCAGCGCCCGCAACTGGCCTGGAAAACCGGCACCAGCTATGGCTTTCGCGATGCCTGGTCGATCGGCGTCGGGCCGCGCTACCTGATCGGCGTGTGGATCGGTCGCCCCGATGGCACGCCGGTTCCCGGGCAATTTGGCTTGGCTTCGGCGGCGCCGCTGATGCTGCAGGTGCATGACCTGCTGAGCAACCGTGACAGTCAGCGTGGCATCAGCGTGCCAGTGGCGCGTGTACCGGCAAACGTCGGTGTGGCGGCGATCTGCTGGCCGCTGGGCCAGCCGATGAGCAAGCAGGACCCCAACTGCCGACGCCAGCGCTTCGCCTGGACCCTGGATGGCACTACGCCGCCAACCTTGCAGGCCGCTGACCAACCGCTGGGCCTGGGTTTGCGCGAAAACGTGTGGGTCAACGACCAGGGCCTGCGTGTCGATGGCAGTTGCCCGGGCGCCAAGCCCCGTGAAATCGCCTTGTGGCCGGCGCCGTTGGAGCCCTGGCTGCCCCGCCTCGAACGGCGCGCGGCGCGTCTGCCCGCCCTCGACCCGGCCTGCCCGCCGCAACTACCGGCCAGCGCGCCACCGCTGTCGATCGTGGGCGTGCGCCCCGGCGATAATCTGCGTCGCCCAGCCACCAGCAGTGAGCCGCTGCAATTGCATGTATCGGCGTTGGGTGGTGGTGGACGGCGCTGGTGGTTCCTCAACGGCCAGCCGCTGGGTGAAACCCAAGGGCAGGACAGCTTGCTGCTGCGCTTGCCCCAGGTCGGGCAGGCCGAACTCAGCGCGCTGGACGAAAGTGGCGAGACGGCGCGGGTGGCGTTCCAGGTCAGCGAGTAGGTGTTCGACGGCAGCCGGGCCAGCACCTACGCTTGCAGGTGAGGGGGGTGAGCGGCGGGTGCCCCACAACCCAAGGGAACATGGAGCGCCCTATGCGTCCTCTGGCCGTGCCCCTGCTGTTGCTGCCCTGGGCGCTTGCGGCCCAGGGCGAGCCGTTGCCGGGTTTTCTCGACAGCCATGAATACGAGCGGCGCTTGCCCAGCGCCAACCTGCCGATTGCGGCCTACCGCCTCGTCAGCCCCAACATACGGCTGGCCGAGGCGGCTATCCACAAGCCTGACTGGGCTTCGGCCAATACCCCGCTGATACTGCAAAAAGTACGCTTCGAGGGCGGCACGGTGTTCCCCCTGAGCGACCTGCGTGAGCACTACCAAGCGCTGATAGGGCGACAGACCACGTTGGGTGAATTGCAGCAATATACCGAGCGGCTGACCCAGCGTTATCGGCAGCAGGGCTACTTGTTGTCGTATGCCTATCTGCCACCGCAGGATGTGGCAGAGGGTAGGGTCAGCGTGGTGCTGGTCGAAGGTTACCTCCGTGATTACCGCGTGGACGGCGATATCGGCCCGGCCAGCGAGTATTTGCAACAGTTGCTGGCGCGCCTTGAGGCTGAGCGGCCGCTGACGCGGGAAACGCTGGAGCGTTTTCTGGGCCTGGCCGCGCGCATGCCTGGTGTGTCGGTAGAGGCCGAGCTGACAATGGCGCAGGCCGCTGATGGCGCCGCCCGGCTGACCCTGCATGCGCGGCGCAAGCCATTCGGCGCCGCTGTGACGGTGACCGACTCCAGCCGCGACACTGCACAGGCGTTGTTCACAGCAACCAGCAATGCCCAGACCCGCCATGGTGAACAACTCACGGCCAGTTGGCTGCTGCCTCCAGGGGACGACCAGGTCCATTACCAGCGTCTGGACTACAGCCAGTACCTGGACGCCGCCGGCAGTCAACTGCTGCTGTCGGCTTCGCGCTACCGCAGCGAGCCCGGCACGCGCATACGCCTTGAACATGGTCGCGATATCACCCGCGAGCACGACAGCGAGCGCTATGCGATAGGGCTTCGTCAGCCGGTGATCGTCAGGCCGGATGAGTGGCTGGTGGTTCAGGGGCACTTGTACGCAGTTCGTGAGCGCGATGAAGACCACACGGATGAGCAGCCATCGTCTCGGGACTACGACACCTACGTGCGTGCGCTGTCGTTCGAGGGCGATTGGCGCGAGATGGAGCAGAGGCGTATGCGTATCGTCAGTGCTGGGGTCTATCAGGGCCTGGATTACCTTGGGGCTCGAAGCGATGCCGACTACGACCTGGACTTTCTGCGGCTGCGGCTTTCCGGCTTGCAGAGCGACGCACTGCTGGATAACTGGCAGGGCGTGGTGTCCGGGGCCTTGTACTGGAGTGATGACAAGTTGCCCGACAGCGAGCGCGCGGGTTTTGGCGGGCAGAGTTTTGGCCGTGGATACCCGCGTGACCAGGCGGACGGGGACAAGGGCTGGGGTGTGGCTTACGAGCTGAGCTACAGCATGCAGGGGAGCGGGCTGGCGCTGGTTCAGCCATATGCGGCAGTGGACACGGCGCAGGCCTGGCATAACCGAGGGCCGGTGGAGGATGCCCACCTGGCGTCGCTGGCGTTTGGTGTGCGGTTAGGAGATGGGCGCGTGTTCAATGTGGCGCTGGAAGTGGCCAAGCCGTTGGCGGATGTGGCGCTCGATAGCCTGGACCGTGGGCCTCGGCTGACCTTGAGCGTTGACGTTCAACTGTAGGGGCCGCGAAGCAGCCCCGGTAATTTACACGCTGCCCCCTCAATGGGTGGTAAACCGCTGATGCACCGGCGATGAGCTAGGGGTAAGCGCCAGTGCCAGCTGGGTGCGGTTGTGCATGTGGGTCAGGCGCAACACCTGTGACACGTAAAGCTTCACGGTATTCTCGGTAATGCCCAGCTCACAGGCGATCTGGTAATTGGTCTTGCCTTTGCTGACCAGGCGCGCCACTTCCAATTGGCGTGGCGACAGCTTCTCGAACGCCGCTGGCAGTTCGCTTTCGCTTTCCTCCACGTCACTGGCACGCCGGTGGGTGCCTTGGCCACGGGCTTTTTCCAGGTCCTGATACAGTTCGTCCACTGAGTCGGCCAGCTCTTGCAGGCGCTGGTTCAACCCACCCAGATCACGGAAGTTTCGCTGGCGCTCCAGCAAGGCTTCTTCCTGCCGGCGTACGCCCGCCAGCAGCTCGTCAAGGTCCATCGGCTTCTGGTAGTAGTCGGCAAAGCCTTCGCGTAGCGCGCGGATCACGTCCTGTTTCTCGGCACGCCCAGTCAACATGATGGCTTCGAACATGCGCGGGCTGCCGTCGAGCCCCTTCAAGGCGCGTACCAGCTCAATGCCATCTCGCTCCGGCATGTGCAGGTCACAGATGAGCAGACCGATGGCCGGGTCTGCCACATATCGCTCGATAGCTTCGTCAGTTGAGTGGGCTGGTATGCAGACATAGCCCTTGGTTTCGAGGAATTCACACAGTTGTTCGACAATGACCGGTTGGTCATCAACCACCAACACCTTCACTTCACTCACTGGTCTGGACACGATCAACTCCCTGTTCGTATACCGCCCTGCTCCCGTGCCAGACGCTCTGGCAGCTTAAAAGTAGTCGCTCTAAGCGAATATGTACAAGGCGTGTACAAGTCTTCGGACCACTGGAAGCCTTATTGGATCCATACGGCCGTCAGAAGAAACCCTGCCAGCACATAGGGGACGAACGCCTGTTTGTCGCCCATTTCCTCGGTCAGGGCCTGCAAACGCTTCTTTACCTTGGGGTTGAGCAAGGTCCACAGGCGCCGGCGGGTAAGCAGCCATACCAGCACACTGACGCCGGCGCCGATAAAGGTGCCGAGCACATATTGCGGGCTGGTGGCCAGGGCCAGGGCGCCCATCAGCTTGACGTCGTCGGCGCCGAAGCGGCCGAGCATATAGCCTGGCAGGGTCAGCAGCATGACGATGGCAAGCGCCCAGCCGGCATCGCTGGCGTCGGCGCCGATCCAGCTGTGGCCGGTGGCGAACAGCCAGATCAGGGCGCAGGTAGCCACGCCCAGGGTCAGCAGGTTGGAGATCTGGCGTTGACGCACATCCTGTTCGGAGCACAAGGCAAGCCACAGCAGGAGAACAATGCTTTGCATTGGCAGGTCGCCCTTCCCAAATGTTGAACACTTCTACCCGGTCAGTCAGGTTTCCTTAAGTGAAGATAGACGGGAACGTGCGGGGGAGTGGGGCGGGATGGGTAAAAAGGCGTGGCTGGAATGGATTTTGTCGTAGCTGACACAGGCCTGCGCGGTCTTTTGCAGGCGCGACCTGGGCGCAAGGCCGCTCCTGCAAAGACCTGCATCAAGCCGCTATTTCTTGCTGCCTGGCGGATAGTTGGCCAACACCTTGGCCACGGTGTCGTGAATGGCGGTATTGCGTTCTTCAGGACTTGGCGGGTAGTTGTTCATGATCTGCTCGGCACTGCCGCGCCACACCAGCTTGCCGTCACGCCCATCGAACATGTCGACCTGAATCGTGGCGACCTTGTAGTCGACGCTGCGGGTTTCGTTGTACATCGGCCCCCCCCAGTAGCCGCCCCAGTAGCCACCCCAGCCACCGCCATAGTTGGTGGTGATCTGCTGCTGGCGCTGCTCGACGATCAGGTAAGTACGTACGCTCAGATCAGGCCGAGCGCCGCCTTGCACCGGGCGCAGGCCGCGCTGGTCGAGCTGATCGGCGACCGCTTGGCGAATGCGCTGTTCGGTGAGGTCGCTCTTGATCCGTGGGTCGTCCGGGCGGTACTGCAGCCCCGGCTCCTGCCAAGCCCAGCTGCGGTAGGCGGCGAAATCGCGGCTGGCATCGAAATCCTGCTGGACGTTATTGCTGGAGCAGGCGGCGAGCAATAACGCGAATGACAGTAGAACGAGACGGCGCAACATGATGGTTCTCCGTTAGCGATTAACTGGGAGGATAGCCGCTGAGCGCCTTGTGCACAGAATCGCGCAAGGCACTTTCGCGTTCGCGCGGCGAGTCCTTGTCGCTGCCGCTTTCGGCGCTGGCGCTCCATACCGGCTGGCCGCTGCGGGCGTCGTACAGGTCGATACGCACCACCATGACTTCGACCTCGTAGGTGCGCACGATGGGCACACTGGCATAGCCCCCGTAACCATGGCGGTAGCCACCATAGCCGACACCACCGTAGGGGTACGGCCCGTAGTAGGGGTCGTAGGTGTCGTAGTCACGCACCTGGCGCAAGCGTTTTTCCAGGCGCATGTCGGCGCTGACCAACAAGTCGCCGGAGGCCCCTCGGGCGGGGCGCAGGCCATGCTGATCGAGTGCGCCGCTGACGGCATCGGCCAACTGCGCCGGGTCAGCATTGGCCGAGCCGCTGGGTAACTGGCCGTTGCGCCAGCTCCAGCTGCGGTAGTGCCCGTAATCACGGGCGGGCGCCGGGTAGGCACTGGCGTCGAAGGTGGTAGCGGCCTGTGCAGGGGCCGGTGGTAACGGGCGGCTGCTGGCCACATACGGGTTGCTGCCCTGGCAGCCAGCCAGGGCAATGGGCAGCAGGGCCAGGCACAACAGACGGTACGGCATGTATTCCTCCCGGCGGGGCGGGTTAGCGAGGGCGGCAGACCCAGTGCAGGTAACGGCCAAGGCCAGCGAAACCGGGGTGGCGGCGGTAGGCCAGCTCCATTTCCAGCAGGTCGAGCAGCTCGGCCTTACCCTGGAACTCCTTGGGCATGTAGTCGTGGAACACCCGCACGCCGCTTTCGCTTTCAACCTGCCACATAGGTTCAAGTTGCGCCTTGAGTTCGCGTGGATCAAGCGGTTTCTGTGGGGTCAGGCTCTGCTTTTCACCTTCCAGACGGTTGCTGCGCAACTTGCGGAAATGGCCCTTGAGCAGGTTGCGATAGACCAGTGCATCGCGGTTGTAGAAGGCCAGCGATAACCAGCCGTCGGGGGCGGTGAGCTGGTGCAGCACAGGCAGGATGCTCTCGGGTTCGGCCAGCCATTCGAGCACGGCGTGGCAGAGCACCAGGTCGTAGGGCTCGGTCAGTTGGCCAAGCAGTTCTTGCCAGGGCGCATGAATGAAGGTGGCCGGTTGGCCCGCTTCGGCAAAGCGCGCACGGGCGCCGTCGAGCATGGGGGCTGCGGGCTCGGCCAAGGTCAGCTGATGGCCGCGCTCGGCCAGCCACAAGGCCATGTGGCCCAACCCGGCGCCAATGTCGAGGATACGTAGCGGGCGGTCGGGCAGCGCCTCGGCCAGGTCAGCCTGCAGCACGGCCAGGCGGATCGCACCTTTGGCGCCGCCGTAGATCTTCTCGGCAAAGCGCGTGGCCAGCTCATCGAAGTGACGGTCGTTCATAGGGCGAAGCGCCTCTCGCTATCGGCCAGCTTGGCCCGCACCACCTGATCCATGTCCAGGCCCAGTTCGCTGCAGAGCAGCAACAGGTAGAGCACCACATCGCCGACTTCCTGGCCGGCGTGGGCCAGTTTGTCGGCAGGCAACTGGCGCGATTCGTCCTCGCTCAGCCACTGGAAAATTTCCACCAGTTCGGCCATTTCGACGCTGGCGGCCATGGCCAGGTTCTTTGGGCTGTGGAAGCCGCGCCAGTCGTTGTTGTCGCGGATCTGATGCAGGCGTTGGGTGAGTTCTTGCAGGTTCATCGGGGGTCTCCTAATGCTGCATAGCTTCTGCCCAGGCCCGATGCAAAGCAAGCGGCGCCTACAGCAGAGCCCAGCGCCCGACCATATGCAGCACCCCTCCATGGCCATCCAGCCGCAACGTCCCCGAAGGGCCCGCCTCACTGGCACTGAGCACCACCTCCGAAGGCAACCTTACCGGCTTGCGAAAACCCACCTCGAAGGCATAGCCACTGTGCGGCAGGTGCCCGCGTAATGCGGCCAAGGCCATGGCCTTGGTCCACATGCCATGGGCAATGGACGTGGGAAAGCCGAACAACCGCGCACTGAGTGCACTGAGGTGAATAGGGTTGTAATCCCCGCAAACCTTGGCATAACGCCGGCCGATATCACTGTCGGCGTACCAGCGGGTGGCCTCGGGCAAAGAACCAGGTTCGGCGTCAGCGGGCTCATCCACTTCGCCTTCCAGCTTCAACCCACGCACCAGCATACGGCTGGTTTCACGCCACAGCAGACCGATGCCGTCTTCAGCCTCGGTGACCAGGTCGAAGGTGCCACCTTTGGCATGGGGCTGCAGGTTGTGCGCATACACCGCAAAGCGCAGCCCTTCGATAGCGCCAAGCGGGCGCAGTACCTCAATGCGGTTGTGCAGGTGCACCAGGCCGAGTAGCGGGAAGGGGAAGTCATTTGCGGTCATCAACTGCAATTGCAGGGTAAACGCCATGACATGGGGATAAGCCGCCGGCAGGCGGCCATCATCGGGAAAGTGGCACAGCCTCCGATAGGCGTTCAGATTGCCCGGCTGAACCCGGATGAAACAGCGCAGGCCATCCTCCGGCAACTGCTCGCCGCTGATTGTGCGCTTGCTGGCTGCACGCAGATAAAGGCTGGCGCGGGCCGTTGGGCTGTGCAGGTCGTGCCACTGTCGGCTCATGCTCAAGCCCCCATCAATGCCTGGCCGCAAACGCGCAGCACCTGGCCGTTGACAGCCCCTGAGCCCGGCTGGCTGAGCCAGGCAATGGCTTCGGCGACATCTTGCGGGCGCCCGCCCTGGCCCAGTGAACTCAAGCGTCGCCCGGCCTCGCGCAGGCCCATGGGCATGGCTGCAGTCATATGGGTTTCGATAAAGCCGGGGGCCACTGCGTTGATGCTGCCACCGCGCTCGGCGAGCCGCGGCGCCCAGGCCTGGGCCAGGCCAATCAGCCCTGCCTTGCTGGCGGCATAGTTGGCCTGCCCACGGTTCCCGGCAATACCGCTGACCGATGCCAGCAGGGTGATGCGTGCGTTTTCCCCCAGCGCGCCGTTGTCATACAGCGCCTGGGTCAGCAACTGCGGGGCCTTGAGGTTGACGGCCAGCACTGCGTCCCAGTATTCCGGCGTCATGTTGGCCAGCGTCTTGTCGCGGGTGATACCTGCGTTGTGCACTACGATGTCGATGCCGTCGGGCAGGGCCGCAAGCAGTTGCGCTGCTGCGTCGCTGGCGCAGATATCCAGTGGCAGTGCCTTGCCGCCTAGGCGTGCCGCGAGGGCGTCGAGGTCTTGGCTGGCTTGGGGCACATCGAGCAGTAGCACCTCGGCGCCATCGCGGGCCAGGGTTTCAGCTATGGCAGCGCCGATACCGCGTGCGGCGCCGGTGATCAGAGCGCGGCGGCCCCCCAATGGGCGGGTCCAGTCCTCGACCTGACTGGCACAAGCCCCCATGCGCAATACCTGGCCCGAGATGAAGGCACTCTTGGGCGAGAGAAAGAAGCGCAGGGCGCCTTCCAGCTGGTTCTCGGCATCGGGGGCGACATACAACAATTGGGCGGTCGCGCCGTTGCGCAGCTCCTTGGCCAGCGAGCGGCTGAAGCCTTCGAGGGCGCGTTGAGCAACGCTGGCCAACGGGTTGTCGAGGCCTTCTGGTGCACGGCCAAGCACCAGTACATGGGCACACGGTGCCAGGCTGCGCAACAGCGGCTGGAAAAATTCGCGCAACTGCTTCAGTGCATCGCTGTCGGACAAATGACTGGCATCGAACACCACAGCCTTGATTTTCGGCCCCAGGCCGGCCACCCAGGCTTCAGCCTGCAGGTTGTCGGCATTGAAGCTGTAGACCTCGTCGGTCAGGCACGGGGCGATGGCTTCGACCTGGCTCGCCAGAGGCCCGCCACCCAATACCAGGGCGCCTTCCACCGGGCGCAGGCGGCCAGCTTGCCAGCGCTCCAGCGGCGCCGGGCGTGGCAGGCCAAGGGCATCCACGAGGCGACGGCCGAGATTGGAGTTGGCAAAACCGAGGTAGCGATCGCTCATGGGTGGTCTCCTGAAAGGCAAGCTTGAAAGTGTGGACCAACTTTGTGGCAGGGTCGTTCGAATACGGTAAAAACACCTAGGCTGTACGGATCAAATTGTTTCAGGAGGAGCTAGCGCATGCATTCATCTCGCCGGGTCGCGATCCTGGGCGGCAACCGAATCCCCTTCGCCCGCGCCAATGGCGCCTACGCCACGGCCAGCAACCAGGCGATGCTCACCGTCGCGCTCGAAGGGTTGGTCGAGCGCTATCGCCTGCATGGGCAGCGCCTGGGTGAGGTGGTGGCTGGCGCAGTGCTGAAGCACTCACGCGACATGAACCTGACCCGCGAATGTGTGCTGGGGGCGCGCCTGTCCCCGCAGACACCAGCCTATGACATCCAGCAAGCCTGCGGCACCGGGCTGGAGGCGGCGCTGCTGGTGGCCAACAAGATTGCCCTGGGGCAGATCGACTGCGGTATTGCCGGCGGTGTGGATACCACCTCCGATGCACCGATTGCCGTCAACGAAGGCCTGCGCCATATCCTGCTGCAGGCCAACCGTGGCAAGAGCCTGGGCGAGCGGCTCAAGCCCTTCTTGAAACTGCGGCCTCATCACCTGAAGCCCGAGTTACCGCGCAATGGCGAACCGCGCACGGGGTTGTCGATGGGCGAGCATTGCGAGCGCATGGCCCAAGCCTGGCGCATTGGTCGCGCCGAGCAGGACGAGCTGGCGCTGCTCAGTCATCAGAAGCTGGCTGCGGCCTATGCCGAGGGTTGGCAGGACGACCTGCTAACGCCGTTTCTCTCGCTGACTCGGGACAACAACCTGCGCCCGGACCTTGGCCTTGAGCAGTTGGCCAGGCTTAAACCTGCCTTTGACCGCAGTGGGCAAGGCACCCTGACGGCGGGTAACTCCACGCCGTTGACCGATGGTGCTTCGCTGGTGCTGTTAGGCAGCGAGGCGTGGGCGCAGCAGCAGGGGTTGCCGGTGCTCGCCTATTTGGTCGATGGGGAAACCGCAGCGGTAGATTTCGTCACGGGCCGCGAAGGGTTATTGATGGCGCCGGTGTACGCGGTGCCACGCTTGCTGGCGCGCAATGGCCTGGCACTGCAGGACTTCGATTACTACGAAATCCACGAAGCCTTTGCTGCCCAGGTGCTGTGCACGCTGAAGGCCTGGGAGGATGTCGATTTTTGCTGCGAGCGGTTGGGGCTGGAGGCGCCGCTTGGGGCGATCGACCGCAGCAAGCTCAACGTCAAGGGCAGTTCGCTGGCGGCCGGGCATCCATTTGCGGCGACCGGGGGGCGGATATTGGCCAACCTGGCCAAGCTGCTGGCGACGGCGGGGAAGGGGCGTGGGCTGATTTCGATCTGTGCGGCAGGTGGGCAGGGGGTGACGGTAATCGTCGAGCGATGACACAGGTTGAACATCGAGACGATGCCAGCTGTTAGGCTTGTCTGGTCAGAACTACAAGAAACCGCCATGCCGATTATCGGACATCCCCGCGCTATTCCGGCGCTGGACCACCTGCCCAGGCCCCTCTACGCCCGTGCCGAAAGCCTTGGTGCCGGTTCCTGGACCACCCGCCACCAGCACGACTGGGTGCAGTTTTCCTACGCGATCAGCGGCGTACTCGGCGTGTACACGCGTGACGGCAGCTACTTTGCCCCGCCACAGTGGGGGGTGTGGATCCCTGCCGATGCCGAGCATGAAGTGGTCACTTCGATGCAAGCCGAGATGCGCAGCCTGTATGTGCGCCGCGATGCCTGCCCATGGGCGCCTGAGCAATGCCGGGTGCTTGAGGTGACACCACTGGCACGCGAACTGATCAAGCAGTTTTGCCTGTTGCCGGCGGATTACCCGGAGGGTGACAGTGCCGAGGCGCGCTTGGTGGCGGTGCTGCTCGACCAGTTGCGCACGTTGCCGGAAGTCGGTTTTTCACTGCCCTTGCCACGCCACCCTGGCTTGCTGGCGCTGTGCAATGGCTTGATCGCCGCGCCGGACCAGCCGCAGACCTTGCAGCAATGGGCGCGCGAGCTGGGGTGTTCGGAGAAGACGCTGATGCGGCTGTTCCAGCGGGAGACCGGGTTGAGCTTTCGCAATTGGCGGCAGCGCATGCGGTTGCTGTCTTCGCTGGCGCTACTGGAGGCGGGGGAGAATGTGACCGAGGCGGCGCTGGGGTGTGGGTATGACTCCACATCGGCCTACATTGCGGCGTTCAAGCAGTTGTTTGGGGCGACCCCGGGGGAGCTGAAACTTTAGTGCTCGGTTGCCGGTGCCGGTCTCTTCGCGGCATTAGCTGCGAAGAGGCCGGCACAGGCAATGCATCAGGTGCGGAACCTGCGCACCAGCGTGTCCAGTTCATTGGACAGCCCGGCCAGGCTCTCGGAGTCCTGACGCGCCGCCTGGGCCAGTTCGGCCACCAGTTGCGCATCGCCGTGAATCTGGCTGATGTGGCGGTTGATGTCCTCGGCCACCTGGTGCTGTTCTTCGGCCGCCGTGGCGATCTGCGTGTTCATGTCGCGGATCACGTCCACCGACTCACGGATCTGCCCGAAGCTGTCGCGGGCCAGGCCGATACGGCTCACCGACTGCTGCGAAACTTCCAGGCTGGCATGCATCTGTTCGGCCACTTCGGCAGTGCGGCTGGCCAGGTTGCCCAGCAAACCGTCGATTT
>NZ_BCBQ01000048.1:0-45056 GCF_001320885.1 Pseudomonas sp. NBRC 111140 | reverse complement strand
TCTGGTTGGTCATGAAGGTGGTGGTGGCGGCGCGGCCGCCGGTGTCCAGGACGGGGGCCTGCTTGAACAGTTTGCCGACGAAATCGCGGGCTTTGCTTTCATCACCGCCTTGCTTGAGCACGTAGCCCCAGGCCGACAGGTAGGTGTAGCGGCCATTACCCGAGGTTTTCGGGTTGGGCACGATCACCTGCACGCCGTCCTTAAGCAGGTCGGGCCAGTCTTTCAGGGCTTTTGGGTTGCCCTTGCGCACGATGAACACTGTGGCCGAGGTGAACGGTGCGCTGTTGTTCGGCAGGCGGGTTACCCAGTTGTCCGGCACCAGCTTGCCGTTGTCGACCAGGGCGTTGATGTCGGTGGCCATGTTCATGGTGATGACATCGGCCGGCAGGCCATCGATCACCGCACGCGCCTGCTTGCTGGAGCCGCCGAAGGACATCTGCACGTTGACCTTCTCTTTGTGCTCGGCTTCCCAGTGTTTCTGGAAGGCTGGGTTGTAGTCCTTGTAGAAGTCGCGCATCACGTCGTAGGAAACGTTGAGCAGGGTAGGGGCGGCCTGGGCGAGGTTACCCAGGGCCAGGCCTGCGGCGAGCAGTGAGGCGGTGAAGAGTTTTTTCACGTTGCTTCCTTGTTCTTGAAGAGTATTGGGGCAGATTGCCAGCGACTATAGCGGGTGGCTCGAAGTGGGTTAAAGAACAAAAAACACTTTGGTTATTCCGCTGCAAGTACAGGGCCTCAGTGCTTGGGAAACAGCCCATTCCCACACCGGGAACAGAACGCCGCCCCATGCTCATGGGTCTTCTTTTGGCAGGTTGGGCAATCATGCTGCAGTTGCTCCCCACGCATGGCGTTGGCCAGTTCTGCGGTGAAGATCCCGGTCGGCACGGCAATGATCGAATAACCGGTAATCATCACCAATGATGACAGCACCTGCCCCAGCGGCGTCTTCGGCACGATGTCGCCAAAGCCCACGGTGGTCAGGGTAACGATGGCCCAATAGATGCCTTTGGGAATGCTGGTAAAGCCATGCTCCGGCCCTTCGATCACATACATCAGCGTGCCGAACACCGTCACCAGGGTCGATACCGTCACCAGGAACACGATGATTTTCTGCTTGCTGCCGCGCAGCGCCTCCATCAGGTAATGGGCCTGCTTGAGGTACGGGCTGAGCTTCAGTACGCGGAAGATCCGCAGCATCCGAATAACCCGGATGATCAGCAGGTACTGGGCGTCGCTGTAGTACAGGGCGATGATGCCCGGCACGATCGCCAGCAAGTCGACCAGGCCATAGAAACTGAAGGCGTAGCGCAAGGGCTTGGGGGAGCAGTACAGGCGGGTGATGTACTCGGCCAGGAAGATCGCGGTAAAGCCCCATTCGATGGCGGCCAGCAGACCGGCGTAGCCTTGGTGCACTTCGTCGATGCTGTCGAGGATTACGGTAACCAAGCTGGCCAGGATGATCAGCAGTAGGATTTTGTCGAAGCGGCGGCCGGCGACGGTATCGGTCTGGAAGACCATGATGTACAGGCGTTCACGCAAAGATTGTTGTGCACTCATGAGGCGGTCGTTCCGAAAGCGTTGATAGCCAAGATTAGATGGTCCGGGCCTCTGGCAGGAAGGTGAGAATTCAGACTGATAAAAGTGCTAGTTCCACGCTAATACAAAAGTACTCAGCGTAGGGGTAAGAAAAAACCATCAAAAGGTAAAGAAAATGTATGGCGACAAGCAGGCTATAACTCGACAGCACATGGGGCAGAGGTCGTTACCCTACACAGTTTATGGCCATGTCGAGCCGAGGAAAGCGGGGCTCTTGTGCTTCACTGGCCAGCTTCTGGAGAGAACCGTGCAGGGGTATCTGCTGGGAAATGGCTATCGGTTGTATAGCCCAATGCTGATGCGATTCGTCAGTCCTGACAGCTTCAGTCCCTTTGGTAAGGGCGGCTGTAATACCTATGCATACTGTTCTGGTGATCCGGTAAATAAGACAGACCCATCAGCCCAGGCAGGGGGCAAAACTGGCTTGACCAAGTTACTCAAGACTTATGGTTTACCCAAAAAAGACCTCAAGCCTCACCTGACGTTGCTGAATGCCCCCCGTACGAGTGGGCGGTCCATTGAAGTCGTCAGAGTACATGAGAAGCAGGCAACGACTTTCGAGTTTTCATTCAGCGCTGGGCGGTTCGAGGCCAGAGTGACCTCCGAGATGCCTTTTGTAGAGCTCTCGGGACACTACTTGGTAAAAGGAAATATCTATGTGCCTACACCACCTGAAAACAAGTCCTTGTTCTTGAAAGCAGAGGGGTTCATTTCAGTTAATTTGGTACCTGAAACCCATGCTGTTTTGCCCTTCAGACCAGCTGAAGCACCTAGTTCCAGGCGCCGGGTGGGCAACGTTAGTGACTATATAAACCTCTCCGAAAGTGTAACGAGGACACGACAAGGGACGCGATAACTTACCCCCTTAAATCAGCTGCGTCGTGCTTATGGCCTCGTTGTACCAAGTGACTGCCCAGGTGCATCAGCCAGCAGGCGGCGACGAAGGGCGCGGTCAGGCCGGGTACCGGCAGCAGTTTGAACAACGGTTGCAATAGCAAGGCCATGGCGATGGCCAGCAGCGTCACCCACGGCTTTTCACCTTGCCTGCTGAAGGCCAGTGCCGCCAATGCGGCATTGAACCCGTATAGGCCCAGCCACGCAGCCTGCGCCTGGTCGGTGAGCAGCGCCACGCCACCACCGATGGCCGAGCCGATCACTGCCCACATGGCGGCATAGGGGTTGGCGATGAACATGCCGAGGATGATCAGCGCGCCTGCCAGGGGCTGATCGAGCAGGAAGATCTGGCCCACACCACGCGCCAGGGCATACAGCGGGTCGGCTTCGACGAAGCCGCTGGGCGAGGGGCTGGCGAACAGTAGTGCAGCCCAGCCCAGCAGCACGAAGGGGGCGGTGTAGGCGATCAAAAGTTTGCCGCCGCGCTTGCGCCATTGGTGGGTGATGATGCTGGACAGGCCGCCGGCGGCGATGATCAGGGGCGGCAGGATCGCCGACCAGGGCAGCACGACGCTGATCAGGATGCCGATCAGCACGCCGTTGTAGCAATACAACCCGGCCTGGCGGTCGGCGCGGTCGTAACCGCGGGCCTGGGCGGTGAGTAGCCCAGCCAGGGCGCCGAGCAGGGCACCACCGCCGACCAGGCTGGGCGCGGTCAGCAGGATGGCCAGCAGGCAGCACAGGCCGCACAGGGGGTTGCGCAGCAGCAGCACCTGGCTGAAGCCGTTGAGTAGCGCCGTGGCCCAGTCGGGGCACGGGTTGACGAAATTTTTGGTGTACATGGGGCAGTCAGTGAGGTTGATGGAGGGCGGTGGGCCTCTTTGGGCCTCTGTTTTCCGCAGGTTCGGTGTATTGGGAGGGCTTTGCCCTCCTATCGCGACACAAGGCCGCTCCTACAAGGGATTGCGGTCTCCTGTAGGAGCGGCCTTGTGTCGCGAAAGGGGCGCAGAGCGCCCCCGGCAATCTCAGACCAAAGTCTCGATCCGCAGCGTGTTAGTCGACCCCGGCTTGCCGAAAGGCACACCGGCGGTGATCAGCAGTGTGTCGCCACGGCTGGCCATACCTTGCGCCTGGGCAATTTCCAGCGCCGTAGACACCACCTCGTCGACCTGGCGCAGGCGGTCGTTGACCACCGAGTGCACGCCCCACGCCACGCTCAGGCGGCGTGCGGTGTTCAGGTTCGGTGTCAGGTTGAGGATCGGTGCCCGTGGCCGCTCGCGCGCCGCGCGCAGGGTCGAGGCGCCCGACTCGCTGTAGTTGACCAGCACCGCCACCGGCAGGATGCCGCTGATACGGCGGATAGCGCAGCTGATGGCATCCGACACGGTGGCTTCGGCTTTTGGCCGGCCAACGTCGAGCTGGGCCTGGTAGTCCGGGCCGTTTTCCACCTGGCGGATGATCTTGCTCATCATCTGCACCGCTTCCAGCGGGTAATCACCCGAAGCGGTCTCGGCCGACAGCATCACCGCGTCGGCACCTTCGGCCACGGCATTGGCCACGTCGGTGACTTCGGCACGGGTAGGCGCTGGCGAGAAACGCATGGATTCGAGCATCTGCGTGGCCACCACCACCGGTTTGCCCAGTTGGCGGCAAGTGCCGATGATGCGCTTCTGGATCTGCGGCACGCTTTCGGCCGGCACTTCCACGCCCAGGTCACCACGGGCCACCATGATCGCGTCTGCCAGTTCGGCGATGGCTTGCAGTTGCTCGACCGCCGAGGGTTTTTCGATCTTGGCCATCAGGTAGGCGCGGTCGCCGATAAGCTGGCGCGCTTCGACGATGTCTTCAGGGCGCTGGACGAACGACAGGGCCACCCAGTCCACGCCCAACTCCAGGCCGAAGGCCAGGTCGCGGCGGTCCTTTTCGGTGAGCGGAGAGAGGTCGAGCACCGCTTGCGGTACGTTGACGCCTTTGCGGTCGGACAGCTCGCCACCGTTCAGCACTTCGGTGTCGATGGCATCGCTGTGCTTGGCGGTGACGCGCAGGCGCAGCTTGCCGTCGTCCAGCAGCAGGTCCATGCCGGGTTCGAGGGCAGCGATGATTTCGGGGTGCGGCAGGTTGACCCGGCGGTTGTCGCCGGGGGTTTTGTCCAGGTCCAGGCGCAGGGCCTGGCCGCGTTGCAACTGTACCTTGCCCTCAGCGAAGCGGCCCACGCGCAGCTTTGGCCCTTGCAGGTCCATGAGGATGCCCAGCGGGTAGTTCAGTTGCTGCTCGACTTCGCGGATCCACTGATAACGCAGGGCGTGGTCAGCGTGTTCGCCGTGGCTGAAGTTGAGGCGGAAGATGTTCACCCCGGCTTCGACCAGCTGGCGGATGTCGTCGATGCCGTTGATCGCAGGGCCAAGGGTGGCGAGGATCTTTACTTTTTTATCAGGCGTCATGATTGGGCAGTCTCGAGGATCAGGATGGCGCGGAAGTCGTTGACGTTGGTGCGGGTCGGCTCGGTGACGATCAGCGCATCCAGCGCGGCGAAGTAGCCATAGCCGTTGTTGTTGTCCAACTCGTCGCTGGCCGACAGGCCCAGGGCTTCGGCGCGGGCGTAGCTGGCCGGGGTCATGAAGGCACCGGCGTTTTCTTCCGAGCCATCGATGCCGTCGGTGTCGCCGGCCAGGGCGTACACACCCGGCAGGCCTTTCAGGCTTTCGGTGAGGCTGAGCAGGAACTCGGCGTTGCGCCCGCCACGGCCATTGCCGCGCACGGTTACGGTGGTTTCGCCACCCGACAGGATCACGCAGGGCGCCTTAAGCGGCTGGCCGTGTTGAACGATTTGCCGGGCAATGCCGGCGTGTACCTTGGCCACTTCGCGTGATTCACCTTCCAGGTCACCGAGGATCAGTGGGCTGAAGCCGGCCTGGCGGGCTTTGACCGCGGCAGCTTCGAGCGACTGCTGGGGCTTGGCGATCAGCTGGAAGTGGCTGCGGGCCAGGGCTGGGTCATCGGCCTTGACGGTTTCCGAGGCTGGGTTGTTCAGCCAGTCGATGACCGCTTTCGGCGCTTCGATGTTGTAGCGTTTGAGAATGGCCAGGGCGTCGGCCGAGGTGCTCGGGTCGGCCACGGTGGGGCCGGAGGCAATTACCGTGGCGAGGTCGCCCGGCACATCGGAAATGGCATAGGTGTACACCGTGGCCGGCCAGCAGGCCTTGGCCAGGCGGCCGCCTTTGATCGCCGAGAGGTGTTTGCGTACGCAGTTCATCTCGCCGATGGTGGCGCCGGATTTGAGCAGCGCCTTGTTGATCTGCTGCTTGTCGGCCAGGGTCAGGCCTTCGGCAGGCAGGGCCAGCAGTGCCGAGCCCCCGCCAGACAGCAGGAAGATGACGCGGTCGTCTTCGTTGAGGTTGCTGACCAGTTCCAGCACGCGCTTGGCCACGGCCAGGCCGGCGGCATCCGGGACCGGGTGGGCGGCTTCGACCACTTCGATTTTTTGGCAGTTGGCGCCGTGGCCGTAACGGGTAACGACCAGGCCAGAGACTTCGCCCTGCCAGCTTTTCTCGACCACTTCGGCCATGGCAGCTGCGGCTTTGCCGGCGCCGATGACGATGACCCGGCCGCTACGGTCGGCGGGCAGGTAGGGTTCGAGAACTTGACGGGGGTGGGCGGCGGCGATGGCTGTGTCGAACAGTTCGCGGAGAAGTTTTTGCGGATCGACCGACATGGCAGGCTCCCAATTATTGTTGTTCTGCAGAATCAAAAACGCCCCTGGAACTGCCTCCGTGCAGGCCGAACCAGGGGCGGGTGTTGCTCGGTGCTACCGCTGAACCTGTGGTCGCAGGTTCAATGGTGTTTGCTCTGGAATCCTGGGGGCGCTTTGCGCCCCTTTCGCGACACAAGGCCGCTCCTACAGGGGATTGCGTACCGCTTGTAGGAGCGGCCTTGTGTCGCGATCGGGCTGCGCAGCAGCCCCCGAATTCAGGTTACTTGTCGCCGCGGATCGAGAAGTTGGCCATGTGCTCCAGGCCTTTGATCAGCGCCGAGTGGTCCCAGTTGCCGCCACCCAGGGCCTGGCAGGTGTTGAACACTTGCTGGGCATTGGAGGTGTTGGGCAGGTTGATGCCCAGTTCCTTGGCGCCTTGCAGGGCCAGGTTCAGGTCCTTCTGGTGCAGGTTGATGCGGAAGCCTGGGTCGAAGGTGCCCTTGATCATGCGCTCGGCGTGCACTTCGAGGATTTTCGACGAAGCAAAGCCGCCCATCAGTGCTTCACGCACCTTGGCTGGGTCCGCGCCGTTCTTGGCGGCGAACAGCAGCGCTTCGCTGACTGCCTGGATGTTCAGGGCGACGATGATCTGGTTGGCGACCTTGGCGGTCTGGCCGTCACCGTTGCCACCGACGCGGGTGATGTTCTTGCCCATGGCTTCGAACAGCGGCAGGGTGCGCTCGAAGGCTTTCGGGCAGCCACCGACCATGATGCTGAGGGTCGCGGCCTTGGCACCGACCTCACCACCGGACACCGGGGCGTCCAGGTAGGCAGCGCCGGTTGCCTTGATTTTCTCGGCGAAGGCTTTGGTAGCGGTTGGCGAGATCGAGCTCATGTCGATCACGATCTTGTTCGGGCCGACGCCCTCAGCCACGCCGTTTTCGCCGAACAGGACGCTTTCGACCTGCGGGGTGTCGGGGACCATGACGATGATGAATTCGGCTTCCTGCGCCACTTCTTTAGGGTTGGCCAGGGCCACTGCACCGGCGGCGATCAGCTCGGCTGGCGCGGCGTCGTGGTGGGTGGAAACGAACAGGCTGTGACCTGCTTTTTGCAGGTTTTGGGCCATGGGCTTGCCCATGATGCCGGTGCCGATGAAACCGATTTTAGCCATGACAATGTGCCTCTTTATATTTGTTCACATCAGGCGCTGTGCGCCCGGCTTGTTCAAATTGCGTTATGGGTTTTCAGCCAGCCCAGGCCCGCTTCGGTGGTGGTCAGCGGCTTGTACTCTGCGCCCACCCAGCCCTGGTAGCCGATACGGTCCAGGTGCTCGAACAGGAAGCGGTAGTTGATTTCGCCGGTGCCTGGCTCGTTGCGCCCTGGGTTGTCGGCCAGCTGGATGTGGTTGATCAGTGGCAGGTTGGCTTGCATGGTGCGCGCCAGGTCACCTTCCATGATCTGCATGTGGTAGATGTCGTACTGCAGGAACAGGTTGTCGCTGCCGACTTCGGCCTGGATTTCCAGGGCCTGCTGGGTGGTGTTCAGGTAGAAGCCTGGGATGTCGCGGGTGTTGATCATTTCCATGACCAGGCGAATGCCGGCGGCCTTGAGCTTGTCGGCGGCGTAGCGCAGGTTCTCGACGAAGGTCTTGCGCACGGTGGCGCAGTCCGGGCCTTGTGGGCGGATGCCGGCCAGGGCATTGACCTGGGTGTTGCCCAGCACCTTGGCGTACTCGATGGCCTTGTCGACACCGGCACGGAATTCTTCGACGCGGTCTGGGTGGCAGGTGATGCCGCGCTCACCCTTGGCCCAGTCACCCGCGGGCAGGTTGAACAACACCTGGGTCAGGCCGTTGGCCTCCAACTGCTGCTTGATTTCAGCCGCGCTGAAGTCGTACGGGAAGAGGTATTCGACGCCGCTGAAACCAGCATCGGCGGCAGCCTTGAAGCGGGCCAGGAAGTCCTGTTCGGTGAACAGCATGGACAAGTTGGCAGCGAAGCGAGGCATGAGTTGTCTCCTTGCGATGAAGGCCCCCAGGGCGTACCTGGGGGCGTCAGGCGATCAGTCCAGCAGCGAGATGGCGGTTGGCGCGTCGTTGCCGACCAGGGCCAGGTCTTCGAACTCGTTGACCGCGTTGATCTCGGTGCCCATGGAAATGTTGGTCACACGCTCGAGAATCACTTCGACCACCACCGGTACGCGGAACTCTTCGGCCATTTTCTGTGCCTTGAGCAGGGCAGGGGCGATTTCTGCTGGCTCGAATACACGGATGGCCTTGCAGCCCAGGCCTTCGACTACGGCAACGTGGTCTACACCGTAGGTGGCGGCGTCGGTCGAGTTGATGTTCTCGAACGCCAGTTGTACACAGTAATCCATGTCGAAGCCACGCTGCGCCTGACGGATCAGGCCCAGGTAGGCGTTGTTCACCAGCACGTGGACGTACGGCAGGTTGAACTGTGCGCCTACTGCCAGTTCTTCGATCATGAACTGGAAGTCGTAGTCACCCGACAGCGCGACAACTTTGCGTTTAGGGTCGGCTTTGACAACACCCAGCGCGGCAGGGATGGTCCAGCCCAGCGGGCCGGCCTGGCCGCAGTTGATCCAGTGGCGTGGCTTGTACACGTGCAGGAACTGCGCACCGGCAATCTGCGACAGGCCGATGGTGCTGACGTAGGTGGTGTCCTTGCCGAATACCTGGTTCATTTCTTCGTACACGCGCTGTGGCTTGACCGGCACGTTGTCGAAGTGGGTCTTGCGCTGCAGGGTGGCCTTGCGCTCCTGGCAGTCTTCGAGCCAGGCCTTGCGGCACTTCAGCTTGCCAGCGGCTTTCCACTCGCGGGCCACTTCCAGGAACACGTCCAGTGCCTTGCCAGCATCGGAAACGATACCCAGGTCTGGGGTGAACACGCGGCCGATCTGGGTGGGTTCGATGTCGACGTGCACGAACTTGCGGCCTTCGGTGTAGACATCGACCGAACCGGTGTGGCGGTTGGCCCAGCGGTTACCGATACCGAACACCAAGTCGGATTTCAGCAGGGTGGCGTTGCCGTAGCGGTGCGACGTCTGCAGGCCGACCATTCCGACCATTTGTGCGTGGTCGTCCGGGATGGTGCCCCAGCCCATCAGGGTCGGGATTACCGGGACGCCGGTCAGTTCGGCGAACTCGACCAGTTTGTCGCTGGCGTCGGCGTTGATGATGCCGCCACCGGCTACCAGCAGCGGGCGCTCGGCGTCATTGAGCAGGGCCAAGGCTTTTTCGGCCTGGACACGGGTCGCCGATGGCTTGTTGATGGCCAGTGGCTCGTAGGCGTCGATGTCAAATTCGATTTCGGCCATCTGCACGTCGAACGGCAGGTCGATCAGTACCGGGCCTGGGCGGCCGGTACGCATTTCATAGAAGGCCTTCTGGAAGGCGTAAGGCACTTGGCCTGGCTCCAGAACGGTGGTCGCCCACTTGGTCACTGGCTTGACGATGCTGGTGATGTCGACGGCCTGGAAATCTTCCTTGTGCAGGCGTGCACGCGGGGCTTGGCCGGTGATGCAGAGAATCGGGATGGAGTCGGCCGATGCGCTGTACAGGCCGGTGACCATGTCGGTGCCGGCAGGGCCGGACGTGCCGATGCACACACCGATGTTGCCTGGGTTGGCACGGGTGTAGCCCTCGGCCATGTGCGAGGCACCTTCGACGTGGCGAGCGAGGACGTGATCGATGCCACCGACTTTCTTCAGGGCCGAATACAACGGGTTGATGGCAGCCCCTGGGATGCCGAACGCGGTATCTACACCTTCACGGCGCATGACCAGAACGGCTGCATCGATTGCTCTCATTTTGCTCATGGTTTGTGCCTCATCGATTTTGTAATTGTATACAACTTGCTTTGCGACAGAGTGTATTCACGCCTGGCTGCTCAGGTCAATGGGTTTTCATCGGCTGAGCGGGGTTTCGTCAGAGCGCCTGTGAAAACGGGGGTTTGCGCCATCGCATACGATCGTTTCAAAATATTGTATACAAAAATACCTTTCGTTGTGTTCTATTTGTTCTATCGGTTTTCAACTGCCCTCAGGGCTTCTCACAACAAGAAGAGGACCTTTCCATGAACGCTTTGAACCTGAAAGTCGCTGTCAGCCTGGTGAATGCCGCGTTGGCGGCGGGCCGCAAGATCAATGCCGCGCCACTGACCGTGGCGGTGCTGGATGCCGGCGGGCACCTGCTGGCGCTGCAGCGTGAAGATGGCGCCAGCCTGATTAGGCCTGAAGTGGCCGCTGGCAAAGCCTGGGGCGCAATTGCCCTGGGCAAGGGCTCGCGGTTGCTGGCGCTGGATGCACAGCAACGGCCGGCGTTTTTTGCCGCGCTGAACGGGATGGGGGAGCGGCCGGTGGTGCCAGCGCCGGGAGGCGTGCTGATTCGTGATCAGGACGGCAAGGTGCTGGGTGCGGTAGGGATCAGCGGCGATACGTCGGATATCGACGAGCAGTGCGCGATCAGTGCGATCGAGGAGGTGGGGTTGCGGGCGGATGCCGGGGTAGCGGCGTAAGGCTCGAGACAACCGGGGGCCGCGTTGCGGCCCAATCGCGACGCAAGGCCGCTCCCACAGGGGTTATGCAATGTCCCTGTGGTAGCGGCCTTGTGTCGCGAAGGGCTGCAAGGCAGCCCCACTGGCCCTGTCAGGCTGCTTCCGGCTCGCAGCCTTTCAATACCATGCGGATAATGGTCTCGGCCGCCGCGTCGTAATCACTGTCTGCCAGCTTGGCCTTGCCGGTCACTGCAGAAATCTGCCAGTCGAAGTCGGCATAGGTCTGGGTCGCCGCCCAGATACTGAACATCAGGTGATGCGCGTCCACATGGGCGATCTGCCCACGGTCGATCCAGCGCTGGATGCACTCGATGTTATGCCGGGCCTGCTCGTTCAACTGCTCCACCTGGTTCGGCGACAGGTGTGGGGCGCCATGCATGATCTCGCTGGCGAACACCTTGGAGGCGTACGGCAGGTCGCGCGAAATGCGGATCTTCGAACGAATATAGGCGCTCAGCACTTCTTTCGGATCACCGTCGGCATTGAACGGTGTGGAGGCCTGCATGATCGGCGCGATGATGCTTTCCAGGACCTCGCGGTAGAGGTTGTCCTTGGACTTGAAGTAGTAATACACGTTCGGCTTGGGCAGGCCGGCCTTGGCCGCAATATCGCTGGTCTTGGTGGCGGCGAAGCCCTTGTCGGCAAATTCTTCACTGGCTGCGCGCAGGATCAGTTCCTTGTTGCGCTCGCGAATGGTGCTCATGGTCAGGGATCTTCCTCGTGTCTGGCCACCTCTAAGAGGGATCGGGCATGGTAGCACCGGGCTTGACGGGCGCTCAAGGCAGCGACTTTCGGCTAGACTCCGGCACATTCATTTCAGTGGAAACAGGCAAACATGGCAGGAAGCAGTCTACTGGTACTGATCGACGATATCGCCACGCTGCTGGACGACGTCTCGCTGATGACCAAAGTCGCGGCAAAAAAGACTGCGGGTGTGCTGGGTGACGACCTGGCGCTGAATGCTCAGCAAGTCACCGGCGTGCGTGCCGAGCGCGAAATTCCGGTTGTGTGGGCGGTGGCCAAAGGGTCGTTCGTCAACAAGGCCATCCTGGTGCCGGCGGCGTTGCTGATCAGTGCGTTCATTCCGTGGGCGGTTACGCCCTTGTTGATGGTGGGGGGCGCCTACCTGTGCTTCGAGGGCTTCGAGAAGCTGGCGCACAAGTTTTTGCACAGCAAGGAAGACGATGCAGCCGCGCACGAGGCGCGCAAGGAGGCAATGGCCGATGCCAATGTCGATCTGGTCGCCTTCGAAAAAACCAAGATCAAGGGTGCGGTGCGCACCGATTTCATCCTTTCGGCTGAAATCATTGCCATCACCTTGGGTACTGTGGCGGATGCGCCGCTGACACAGCAGATCATCGTGCTGTCGGGTATCGCCATTGTCATGACCATCGGTGTTTATGGTTTGGTGGGCGGCATTGTCAAACTGGATGACCTGGGGTTGTGGATGACCACCAAGGCGTCCCGGCTGGCCCAGGTGGTCGGCAATGGCATCTTGCAGGCTGCCCCATACATGATGAAGAGCCTGTCGGTGATTGGCACCGCGGCCATGTTCCTGGTCGGTGGCGGGATTCTGGTGCATGGCATTGCCCCGCTGCACCATGCCATCGAGGCCTTCAGCGAAGGACGTGGTGGCGCGCTGACCGGGGCACTGCTCAACGGTGTGGCGGGTGTGGTAGCCGGTGCCGTGGTGCTGGCGGTGGTGGCGGCTGCCGGGAAGTTGTGGCGAGCGTTTCGCCCGGCTACCTGAGTTGTGTGGCCGGCAACGTCGATGTCATTCACCGCGTTGCCGTCTCACAGGTTTTACTGTTCAGCCACCGCACCTTGCTCCTGCGGCTTCCAGGCCAGGAGGCCCTTGCTGAAATCGTTGGCAGCACTCTGGTAGTAGGCAATCGCCCGTCGTACCAGTGGGTGGTCGCTGTCTACAGTGGTTTCCCGGCTGTTGCTCAAGGCATCCTGGTGCACGCGCATGCCGCCGCGTGGGCTGAGGATCGCCAGGTCCTTGCCGTCGAAGAGCCCCAGGTGCTGGTAGTTGCCGATCAGCACACGCGGCGCCAGGGATTCTTCGCGTAGCAGGTCGCGGCCGAAGAAGGTCGAGGTGTAGCTCAGGTTGAGCAGGCCGAGCAGGGTTGGTGCCAGGTCGATCTGGCTGGCCAGTTGTGCGTCTTCGCGCGGGGCGATCAGCTTGGGTGCATAGATCCACAGCGGGATCTGGTAATTGCTGACCGGCAGGTCTTCAACGCCCGCGCTGCCGGCGGTGTGGTCGGCGACGAACACGAACAGGGTGTTGTCGAACCATGGCTTGCCCTTGGCCTCCCGCAGGAACTGCGCAATGGCATGGTCGGTGTACTTCACCGCGCCCTCACGGCCTTCACCTGACGGAATGTCGATACGGCCATCGGGGTAGGTGTAAGGGCGGTGGTTGGAGGTGGTCATCAGTTGCAGGAAGAACGGTTGCTGCCTGGCGTGGTCGGCATCGGCCAGCTTCAGCGTCTGCCGATACAGGTCTTCGTCAGCCATGCCCCAAGCGTTCTTGAAGCCGATTTCGCTCTCGTCGACGCTGCTCTGGTCGACGATACGGTAGCCATTGCCGCTGAAGAAGGCGTTCATGTTGTCGAAGTAGCCGCGCCCGCCATAGACGAATACGGCGTCATAACCCACCGCTTTCAGTTGCTGACCGAGGCTGCCATAGCCGCTTTCGCGGCCGATGCGCTTGACGATCGAGCGGCCCGGCGTTGGGGGGATCGACAGGGTGATGGCTTCCAGGCCGCGATCGGTACGCGTGCCGGTGGCGTAGAAGTTGTTGAAGTACAGGCTCTGTTGGCGCAGCGCGTCCAGGTTGGGCGTGAGGTTGCGTGGGTCGCCGTTGCTGCCCATGTACTTGGCGCTGAAGCTCTCGATGGTGACCAGGATGATGTTGGGCTTGCGTGGCTCGCCGCTGGCGCTGATGTGGCGACGAATGTCCTCGGGCTCGCTGGCCTTGAACCGCGCGTTGGGCTCGGCCAGTTCCTGGTGCATCTGCGTACCGACTTCGTTGGCGTCGAGGCTGGCGTAGAACTGGGTGTAGTCGAGCTCGTTGTTGCGGAACGCGGCGAAGAACTGGTACGGGCCGTTGCTGGCCAGTTCGCGCTGATAGGCGTTACCGCCTTGGCCACGCGGGAATTGCTGGTCGACCACTAGCACGCTGAGCCCGCCCAGCACGGCCAGCAGCGCAAGGCCACCCAGGCGCTGGCGCAGGTTGGCGCCGGGTGCTGCGAGGGCCTGGGCCAGAGGTTTGCGCAGGATCAGGGCAAGCAGGACGGCAACCACGGCGATGCTGCCCAGTAGCGTTGGCAGCGGGTACGACTCGCGAATGTTGTCCAGCACTTCCTTGGAATACACCAGGTAGTCCACGGCGATGAAGTTGAAGCGCACCCCGAACTCGTCCCAGAACAGCCACTCGGCCACCGCGACGAACAGCATCACGAACAGGCTGACGATCAACACCCCGCCCATGAGCCGGCGATGCAAGGCCGTGCGCCACAGTGCGGCCGGGCACAGCGCCAGGTAAAGCCCCAGCGGCAGAGCGGCGTAGGTGAGGAAGCTCAGGTCGTACAAGGCACCACTGAAGAATAATGAGAAGTAGTTGCCATGTACTTCATCCAGGTGGGTGACCAGCAATACCAGACGGGTCAGCAAGAAAATGCCGAACCAGAGCGAGCAAACTAACAGCAGGTACCGCCAAGGTGCGGCGAGGGAGGTGCGCATTAAGTGGGCCTGTTTTCTTTTTTGGATGCAAGAAGCCAAGCATGCTAGATGGGTAAGTGCAAAAATTTTGTCAAAAATTCGCAGGGACTAAGTGGAATCTCGGGCATATAGTAAGCACTTTGCTTATTTCCTACAGGTCGGGAGGTTAAATCATGTTCGGAAATGTGTTGACTTACGATGTGTACCACTTGGCCCTTTACCTGGGCTCGGCCTTAGCCTGGGGCGCCGTGGGCCTTCTGATGCTGCTGCGCGGGGCGGGGGTAGGGGCTTTGTACAAATGCTGTGCGGTATTTGGCCTGGCGTTGATAACCAATAGCATCATGCTGGTGCTGGACATCTTGCGTGTGCTGGAGCACTGGCAGGTGGAGCTGGGGCTTTTGCTGTTTGGCGTGATGTTGCCGTGTGTGCTTGTTCTGACTTTAAAGGCAAATTTATCAGTAAGTAAGAATAGTCTTAATAAGTTGTAGGAAAGTTCTTACATGATTTGGCGTGACAGCGCGTTGGAAGATCAACGCGCTGTCACGATTCAGCGCATCAGAAGTGCACTTTTACCAGGAAACTCATGGTGTTCTGGTCGGTAGTGAAGGCATCGCTGTCCTTGATACCGTATTTGTTCTTCCAGTAGTCGTACTCGACACCCACGTACAGCTGCTTCTCGCCCAGGTGCAACGCCTTGCCCAGGTCGTACTTGATCTGTGGGTTGAAGTGCAGGTTGGCCTGGTAGGTGCCGTGGCGGTTCTCGTCGTTGTCCACCACCCAGTCCATGAAGCCGTCGATCAGCACGTCGGAATCGCCGACCGGGATGGTGTACGACCATACCGGGGTGATCTGCCATACGTTGTCGCCGGCGCGGCTGCCGTCGGTGGTGCGGTTGTAGAAGTTGAGCTGGAAGTAATCGAAGCCCGGGATGGCCAGGTCGAAGCCTGGGCCGATCAGGTACGACTCGGTGTCACCCTCGCCAAACTCGTAGGTCATGGCCAGCAGCACGTCCTTGACCGGGCCGAACTCCAGCTTCTGGTCGAAGATCTTGCCGAACGACAGGCGTGGGCTGAACTCGCCGTAGTAGGTGTTGGGCCCGTTGTTGGCGTCCTTCTTGCCCTGGTAGAAGATCTTGTCGACGAAGAAGAAGTTGTCGCCGTACTTCCACGCGTCGGCGTGCTCGAAGGTGAAGGTTTGCTGGGTTTCGGGGTTGACCTTGAAGTTCTTGCCCCACAGGTAGGTCAGGCTGTTGTTCTGCCATTGCAGCAGGTCGCCGCCGAAGGTGGTGCCACAGGCCAGCAGGCCGCCGGCAAGGATCAGGCTGTTGATGGTACGCATTGCGAGTGTCGCTCCCTTGATTGATCTGTTGTCAGCGCTCGGTGATGGCGCTTTTTTGTTGTCTTGCGAGTCAGCTTTTTTCGATAGGCCACAGCTGTTTGGCAAGGGTTGAGCCAACTTTTCCGGTTTGGCAAAACCTTCCTGCTCGACTTCGTTCTGAACGGATGAAAAGGGTCTTTCAGGCTGGCAACACGTTGGCCAACCGCCCGTATTCATTGACTGAGCGGTCAGTAAACGCAGGCAGAATCCGTTCTGCCCTGATCGAGGGGGCGCGCAGATTACTGGCTTGCGCGCCGGGCCTCAAGTGCTCCGTCCTGGAGCGGGGTGGTTCAAACTTGTGCGTTTGGTCAGCTTCTTAGAAGTGTACCTTGATCAGCGCACTGGCGACGCTCTGATTGCTGTCCAGGTTGCCACGGCTGTCGATGCCGTACTTGTCCTTCCAGTAGCTGTATTCAAAGCCGACGTAGAGCTGTTTGGCGCCCAGGTTCAGTGCCTTGCCCAGGTCATATTTGACCTGTGGGTTGAAGTGCAGGTTGGCGTGGTAGGTGCCACGGCGGGTTTGGTCATTGTCGGTGACCCAATCCATGTAACCGTCGATCAGAATGTCGGAGCGGCCCACCGGGATGGTGTATGACCAGCCGGGGGTGATCTGCCAGACATTGTCACCGGGGCGGCTGCCTTCGGTGTTGCGCACGTAGAAGTTGAGGGTGAAATAGTTGAAGCCGGGGATGTCCAGGTCGAAGCCGGGGCCGATCAGGTAGGCTTCGTTGTCGCCCTCGCCGCGCTCGTAGGTCATGGCCAGGAGCACGTCCTTGATCGGGCCGAAGGCAAGCTTGCGGTCGAGGATCTTGCCGAACGACAGGCGCGGGCTGAACTCGCCATAGTAGGTGGTCACGCCTTTGCTGGGGTCGGCTTTGCCGTTGTAGAAAATCTTGTCGACGAACATGAAGGTGTCGCCGTACTTCCATTTGTTGGCGTGCTCGAAAGTGATGGTCTGCTGGATATCAGGGTTGACCTTGAAGTCCTTGCCGTACAGGTAGGTCAGGCTTTCGCCGTGCCACTGCAGCCATTCGCCTGCATGTGAGGGTAGGGTGGCCAGCAGGCTGCTGCCCAACAACAGGGACGTGGTGATGCGCTTCATGTTGTGATTCCCGGACTTATTGTTTTTGTTGGCGGTTTTTTTGGCGCGCAGGCGCCCCGGGCGACCCATTCCGGCGGGTCGACGGCGTAGCGGTTACTGCAGATGTGAATGAGGGGCGGCAATGCGCCGCCCCTTCTGGCTCAATGCTGGTGACAGGCGTCGTTGTGCACCGCGCGGTCGGCACCACCGAGGATGTTGAACAGGACGTTCAACACCAGGGCACTGACCGTGGCCATGGCGATACCACTGTGGGTGATGGGTTCCATCCACTGTGGCATCTGGGCGAAGAACTCCGGACGCACCACGGGGATCAACCCGAAGCCGACGCTCACGGCAACCAGCAGCTGGTTGCGGCGGTCGCCGATGTCCGCCTCCTGAAGAATCTTGATCCCGGTGGCGGTGACCATGCCGAACATGGCGATGGACGCGCCGCCCAGTACCGCAGGTGGGATCGAGGCAATCAGGAAGGCCGCCTTGGGCAGCAGGCTGAGCAGCATCAACAGGGCACCGGCCACGATGGTGACAAAGCGGCAGCGCACCCCGGTCATTTGCACCAGGCCGATGTTCTGGGCGAACGAGGAGTGGGTGAAGGTGTTGAAGAAACCGGCGATGAACGACGCACCGGCATCGCACAGCAGGCCGCGACGCAGCATGCCGGGGGTCACTTCGCGATCGGTCACCTTGCCCAGGGCCAGGAACATGCCGGTGGACTCGACGAAGATGATCACCACCACCAGGCACATGGACAGGATGGGGGCCAGGCTGAATGTCGGCATGCCGAAGTGCAGGGGGGTGACCACCTGCAACCACGGCGCGTCCTTCAGGCCAGACAGGTCGACCATGCCGATGGAACCGGCCAGGATGTAGCCAAGGCCCATGCCCACCAGTACCGACACGTTGACCCAGAAGCCGCGCATGAAGCGGTTGATCAGCAGGATCACAGCCAATACCAGGCCGGCCACCAACAGGTAGATCGGCGAGCCAAAGGTTTCGGCTTCATGGCCGCCACCCGCCCAATTGACTGCCACGGGGAACAGCGACAGGCCAATCGAGGTGATCACCGTACCGGTGACCAGCGGCGGGAAGAAGCGTACGACCTTGGACATGAACGGGGCGATCAGCATGCCGAAGAACCCGGCGGCGATGGTCGCACCGAAGATCCCCTGCAGGCCTACGCCGGGCATGCCGGCCATGGCCACCATGCTGCCGACGGCCGCGAAACTGGCACCCATCATCACCGGCATGCGGATGCCCACCGGGCCGATACCGAACGACTGGATGATGGTAGCGACGCCAGCGACCAGCAGGTCGGCGTTGATCAGGAAAGCGACTTCTTCACGGGACAACCCAGCGGCCTGGCCGATGATCAACGGCACGGCGATCGCGCCACCGTACATCAGCAGAACGTGTTGCAGGCCAACCAGGATCAGTTGGAACAGGGGCAAGGGTTCGCGCGGCGGCGCAATGGGGATATACGCCTTGCGTGACTCGGACATGCAGCACCTCGAGTTTTGTTTTTATTCTCGGATCCAAGCGGCAAGCTCCAAGCGGCAAGCTTCAAGTAGAAGCTTGGTGATCCGCGTTGGAGCCTGACGCTCGATGCTTGCTTGTTACCTACGACTTACAGCTTGAGGCTTGAAGCTTGCGGCTTCGGTCAGTTGACCTGGGCACCTTTGGCGATCCAGTCGCCGACGAGCTTGCGCTCTTCGGTGGTCATCTGGGTGATGTTGCCCAGCGGCATGATCTGGCTGGCGACCGCTTGCGCCTGAATGCGCGCGGCCTGGGCCTGGATCTGCTGCGGGGTGTCGAACATCACGCCGGCAGGGGCGGCACTGAACAGTGGGCTGGTCGGTTTGGACGAATGGCACACGGTGCAGCGTTCCTGGATGACATTGTGGATCTTGTCGAAGTCGCCACCACCGGCCTGGGCTGCCGCCTGGGCAGGGGCCTCGGCGGGTGCGGCCGGCGCTTGGGCAGCCTTGGCGGCGTCCTCGGCGCGCTGCTCGGCAGCGGTCTTGCCACCGACGGCGGTCGCGGGCAGCGGTTGGTACTCGATCTTCGCTGCGGCTTGCTCTGGGCTTACGGCCATCGGTTTCGGGCCGGTGACGTAGGCCAGGCAGATCATTGCCAGGGCGCCGACGGGCAGGGTCCAGGCGTACTTGTTGCTGTCGTGACGGGTGTTGAAGTAGTGGCGGATCAGAACCGCGGCTACTGCGATACCGGCCAGGATCAGCCAGTTGTACTGGCTACCGTAGGTGCTCGGGAAATGGTTGCTGATCATGATGAACAGCACCGGCAGGGTGAAGTAGTTGTTGTGACGCGAGCGCAGCAGGCCCTTGGCCGGCAGTACCGGGTCGGGCGTCTGGTTGTTCTCGATCGCCGCCACCAGCTGGCGCTGGGCCGGCATGATGATGCGGAACACGTTACCAACCATGATGGTGCCGATGATCGCGCCGGTGTGCAGGTACGCGCCACGGCCGCTGAACACCAGGCTGAAGCCCCAGCAGGCGGCGATGATCAGCACGAACAGCACACCACCGAGCAGCGCAGGCTTCTTGCCCAGGGGCGAGTCGCACAGGAAGTCGTAGATGAACCAGCCAGCGATCAACGAGCCGATACCGATGGCCACGCCTTCGGCACCGCTCAGGGTGCTGCCAGGGGCCAGCAGGTACAGGGCCGGGTTCCAGTAGAACACCACGCACAGCAGGGCGATACCGGACATCCAGGTGAAGTAGGCTTCCCATTTGAACCAGTGCAGGTTCTCGGGCATTTTCGGGGGTGCGAGTTTGTATTTCTCCAGGTGGTAGATACCACCGCCGTGAATCGCCCAGAGATCACCCGACAACCCATCGCGCGGGTTGCTTCGGTTCAGGTGGTTCTCCAGCCAGACGAAGTAGAACGATGCACCGATCCAGGCGACACCGGTGATCATGTGAACCCAGCGAATGCTCAGGTTCAGCCATTCGTGAAGGTGTGCTTCCACAGTATGTACCTCTGCCAGTCACCGAGAAGATGACTGACCTTTTCTTATTGGTGGGGATTGAGGATCAGCATCTGTTCCTCGGTGAAGTAATGCTCATCGCAGTTGTTGCCAGAACCACTGCGATCAACCACCAGGAAATCATCCCGCTTTTCGATCGTAAGCACCGGGTGGTGCCAAACGCCGCGATGGTAATTAACGCCCTGCCTGCCATTACTGCGGAAGGCCCGGACCAAGCCTGATACAGGTGCATCGCCAACCGGCGCGACCACGATCAGAAAGGGGTTGCCGAGCAGCGGGATGAAAGCCTGGCTGCCCAGCGGATGGCGTTCCAGCATGCGCACGGTCAGCGGCATGTCCTGCGCGTCGGCGCGGAAGATGCTGATGATCGCCTTGTCTTCAGGCTCGGCGGTTTCGACCGTGGCGAGCTTGTGAAAGCGCATGGTCGAGCCGTTGTTGATCATGAAGTGGTCGCTGCCGTCGGTTTCGATCACGTCTCCGAATTGGGCGAAGGCTTCTTTGGTCAGGGGCTCGATCATCAGGGTGCGCATGCGGTTATCTCTTCTATTGTTCGTTTTCTGAATAAGGTTCGGCTGTTGCTTACAGCTGCAGCAGGCGGAACAGGGCGATCAGGTTGATCTGCGCCAGGGCTTCCTTGAATTCGGCATCGGCATCGTTGTGGATGCGTTTTTCAAAGGCGGCGAGGATCTGGTGCCGATTGCTGCCCTTTACCGCCATGATGAACGGGAACTGGAACTTGGCCTTGTAGGCGTCGTTCAGCTCGGTGAAACGGGCGAATTCTTCGGCGGTGCACTGGTGAATACCGGCGCCGGCCTGTTCGTTGGTGCTCGATTCGGTCAGTTCGCCCTGGATGGCGGCCTTGCCGGCGAGGTCCGGGTGAGCGTTGATCAGTGCCAGCTGGTCGGCGTGGTTGGCGCTGAGCAGGATGTCGCTCATGCGCTGGTGCAGCGCCTCGATCTCGTCCAGTTCGCCCAGTTGGCCCAGGTCATAGGCTTTTTCGGCCACCCACGGCGAGTGCTCGTAGATGTCGGCGAAGGCTGCGACGAAGGCGTCACGGCCCAGGGCGGATGGCTTGAGAGTGTTGAAGGCGGTCATCAGGCGTTCTCTTTCTTGTACGGGTGGGTGGTGTGCCAGTGGCGGGCGATATCCACGCGACGGGCGAACCAGACCTGGTCATGGCTTTTTGCGTAATCGACGAAGCGCTTCAGTGCAGCCAGGCGCGCCGGGCGGCCGACCAGGCGGCAATGCAGGCCGATGGACAGCATTTTTGGTGCTTCGGCGCCTTCGGCGTACAGCACATCGAAGGCGTCTTTGAGGTACTGGAAGAACTGCTCGCCGCAGTTGAAACCCTGCACCTGGGTGAAGCGCATGTCGTTGGTGTCCAGGGTGTACGGGATCACCAGGTGCGGCTTGCCGGTAGGGTTGTTCGGCTCCCAGTAGGGCAGGTCGTCGTCGTAGGTGTCGCTGTCATAGAGGAAGCCACCTTCTTCCATCACCAGGCGGCGGGTGTTGGGGCCGGTGCGGCCGGTGTACCAGCCCACTGGGCGCTCGCCGGTGAGTTCGGTGAGGATGCGGATGGCTTCGAGCATGTGCTCGCGCTCCTGGGCCTCGTCCATGTTTTGGTAATCGATCCAGCGGTAGCCGTGGCTGCAGATTTCGTGGCCGGCTTCGGCCATGGCGCGGATAACGTCAGGGTGGCGCTGGGCGGCCATGGCCACGGCGAAGATGGTCAGCGGCACACCGCTTTCCTTGAACAGCTTCAGCAGGCGCCACACGCCGGCACGGCTGCCGTACTCGTACAGCGATTCCATGCTCATGTTGCGCTGGCCCTGCAGTGGCTGGGCAGCGACCATCTCGGACAGGAAGGCTTCGGACTCTTTGTCACCGTGCAGGATGTTGCGTTCGCCGCCTTCCTCGTAGTTGAGGACGAAAGACAGCGCGATGCGAGCGTTGCCCGGCCATTGCGGGTGAGGAGGGTTGTTGCCGTAACCGATCAGGTCGCGAGGGTAGTCAGCGCTCACTGCAGTCTTCCTTCTTGTGCGTTAGTGCAGGGGGGGGGCGGGCCGCGTCGGTATGTCGCACCACCGGATGGGTTGATTGTATACAACTTCTGAAATCTTTTGTAAGCCTGTTTTTCCGCATTTCTTCCCTTTTGTCGCCCTGCAGCGACCTGGAAATACAGTGCAAGAAACCTGCCTGATTGGTCAGCTAATGACGTTGACGTCGTTACGTCGCTTGTATTTGCGACCGATGGGTCGTTTATGGGCGCCGGACGAACGGTGTGACAGAAGGGTTTAAAAAATTGTGTACAATTTTGCGATGGAATGTCTTAATGGCGTCATTCCCGCCTGCCGCAGGCGCTATGCTGGTGCGAAGGCTGAGTATTTTTTGCCCACAGATTGAACAAGAGGCGACACGCAATGGGACGTTTGACCACACACGTACTGGATGCCGCGCATGGCTGCCCGGGCAGCTCGATCAAGGTCGAGCTGTACCGCGTCGAAGGCCAGCAACTGGAGCTGGTGAATACCGCCCTGACCAACAGCGATGGCCGCGTCGACGCGCCACTGCTGCAGGGTGACGACTACCGCACTGGCGTTTACCAGTTGCAGTTCAGCGCTGGCGATTACTACCGCGCCCGCGGCGTGCAACTGCCGGCCCAGGCGTTTCTGGATGTTGTCGTGCTGCGCTTTGGTATCGACGAGCAGCAGGAGCACTACCACGTGCCACTGCTGATCTCGCCGTACAGCTATTCGACCTATCGTGGAAGCTAGTTGGTCGCTAGAAGAATCTTCGTAGGTCCTTTGGCCCGCTCTCACACTGGCGGGCTTTTTTTCGTCTGCTGTTTTTGCATTGCCTGCGCTGGCCTCTTCGCCGGCAACATAAAAAGAAAGGGCGCCGAGGCGCCCTTGGTTGGTGCAGTAACGGTCAGAGGAACACAAACTTGGCAATGAAGATCGCGCACAGCACCCACAGGCTGGCCGAGATCTCCTTGTACTTGCCGGTACCTGCCTTCAGCGCGACGTAGCTGATGAAGCCCAGGGCGATACCGTCGGCGACCGAGAAGGTCAATGGCATCATGATCACCGTGACGATCGCCGGAATGCTGTCTGTGGCTTCATCCCAATGGATATGCGCCATGCTGCCCATCATCAACATCGCCACATAAATAAGTGCACCCGCCGTCGCATAGGCCGGAATCATCCCAGCCAGCGGGGCGAAGAACATCGCGGCGATGAACAGCAGGCCCACTACTACCGCAGTAAGGCCGGTACGCCCGCCCGCCGCTACACCTGCGGCACTTTCCACATAGCTGGTGACTGGCGGTACACCTACCACCGCACCGAACACGCTCGATGCACTGTCAGCCTTCAACGCCTTCGACAGGTTCTCGATACGCCCGTCCGGTGCCACCAGGTTGGCACGCTGCGCCACGCCCATCAGCGTGCCGGCGGTGTCGAACATGTGCACGAACAGAAACGCCAGCACCACGCTGATCATGCTGACGTTGAACACGCCAGCCACGTCCATGGCCATCCAGGTCGGTGCCAGGCTAGGCGGCATCGACATCACCCCGCCAAACTTGACCAGGCCCAGGCCCCAACCTGCCAAGGTGACGCCAATGATGCTGATGAGGATCGCGCCAAACACCCGCTTGTAGCTGAGGATGGCGATCAGCAGGAAGCACACGGCCGCCAGCAGCGGCCCTGGCTCATGCAGCGAACCCAGCTTGATCAGCGTGGCGGGGCTGTCGACGATGATGCCTGCCGTCTTCAGGCCGATCAGCCCGAGGAACAATCCGACGCCAGCCCCCATGGCATGGCGCAGGCTGACCGGAATGCTGTTGAGCAGCCATTCGCGCACTTTCGACAAGGTCAGGAACATGAACAGCACACCCGAGATGAATACCGCCCCGAGCGCTGTTTCCCAGTTGTAGCCCATGGTGCCGACCACCGTGTAGGTGAAGAAGGCGTTAAGCCCCATGCCAGGGGCCAGGCCTACTGGCCAGTTGGCGTACAGGCCCATCAGCAGGCAGCCCAGCGCGGCGGCGATGCAGGTGGCGACGAAGGCGGCACCATGGTCGATGCCAGCGTCGGCCATGATGTTGGGGTTGACGAAGATGATGTAGGCCATGGTGATGAAGGTGGTCACCCCGGCGATCATTTCGGTTTTGACGGTGCTGCCGTGTTGCTTGAGTTTGAAAATCCGCTCCAGCCAGCTCGTTTCGAGCGGTGGGGCGAGATCCAGCGTAGGGGCTTCGGATTTGCGGCTTTCCACAGCGAGTACTCCTCAAGTCTTTCTTGTTGTAGTTGGGGCCAGTTTCCTGAGCGATGCACTTGGCGGCCCCACGAGGGAAGGCAGACGTCCGACCGGTTTGTTGACTCATGGGTCAAGAAGTTGCTCGGTGGATTATGCTTTTGTGTACAAAGAATGCAAATAATGTTTTATGTTTTGTGTGCGCAATGCGTCGTACAACGGCTATATAGGTGAAACGCCCCCTGCGGAATCGCCTCAGCCTGTGTACAATGGCGCCATACTTTCTCTTCGTGCCTCGAGAGCCCATGAACGAACAGCTGCAACCTCTGAAAAAACCTGCACGTGTCGGCAAGGCCGGCCGCAGCGGTACCCAGGACGACATCGTCTACGCGCATATTTTCGAGGCGATCCTCGAGCAGCGTCTGGCCCCGGGCACCAAGTTGAGCGAGGAAGCGCTGGGCGAAATCTTTGGCGTCAGCCGCACCATCATCCGTCGTGCCTTGTCGCGTCTGGCCCATGAAAGCGTGGTGCTGCTGCGGCCCAACCGCGGCGCGGTGGTGGCCAGCCCGACCGTGGAAGAGGCACGTCAGGTGTTCTTCTCGCGGCGCATGGTCGAACGCGCCATTACCGAGTTGGCCGTGCAGCACGCCACCCTCGACCAGCTCAACGAGCTGCGGCAGATGGTGCGTGAAGAGCGCGACAGCTTCTCGCGCGGTGATCGCGGCGCCGGCATTCGCCTTTCCGGCGAGTTCCACCTCAAGCTGGCCGAAGCGGCGGGCAATGCACCGCTGGTGAGTTTCCAGCGCAGCCTGGTATCGCAGACCTCGCTGATCATTGCCCAGTACGAAAGCGGCAACCGCTCGCACTGCTCGTATGACGAGCACATGCAACTGATCGATGCCATCGAGGCACGTGATGCCGAGCAGGCAGTGAGCCTGATGATGCACCACATGGACCACATCGACAGCAAGCTGAACCTGGATGAGGAGAGTGCCTCGGACGATCTGCATGCGGTGTTCTCGCATTTGCTGAAAAAGCCCAAGGTTTCCGCCAAGGGTTGATCGTTTGCCAGGGTGATTGAGGGGGCCTGCAAAGCAGCCCCCGGCCATAACTGGCCATCAGCCAAAGGTCTGCTAAATTCTTGTGAGCAAACCTTCATCAAGCAGTTGGGCTTGCGCATTCGTTGCGTTCAACTTCTTGAGGAATGGATTCATGAGCATGTCCCTCGGTAAACGCATGGGTGCCGAACTGATCGGTACCTTCTGGCTGGTGCTTGGTGGCTGCGGCAGTGCGGTACTCGCAGCCAGTTCCCCTGTCGGCATCGGCGTACTCGGTGTTGCCTTCGCCTTCGGCCTCACCGTGCTGACCATGGCCTTCGCCATCGGCCATATCTCTGGCTGTCACCTTAATCCTGCTGTGTCCTTCGGGCTGGTGGTGGGCGGGCGTTTTCCTGCCAAAGAGCTGCTGCCCTACGTGATTGCGCAAGTGATCGGCGCCATCCTGGCGGCAGGAGTGATCTACCTCATCGCCAGCGGCAAGGCCGGTTTCGAATTGTCCTCGGGGCTGGCGTCCAACGGCTATGCCGACCATTCGCCCGGCGGCTACACGCTGGGGGCAGGCTTTGTCAGTGAAGTGGTGATGACGGCGATGTTCCTGGTGGTGATCATGGGCGCGACCGATTCCCGCGCACCAGCAGGCTTTGCGCCCATCGCCATCGGTCTGGCCCTGACCCTGATTCACCTGATCTCCATCCCGGTGACCAATACCTCGGTCAACCCCGCGCGCAGCACGGGGCCGGCATTGTTCGTTGGCGGTTGGGCCTTGCAGCAGCTGTGGCTGTTCTGGGTGGCGCCGCTGATCGGTGCTGCAATCGGCGGCGCGCTGTACCGGGGCCTGGCGAAAGAACCTTAGCGCTGGTGCACGCAACGCCCGGCGGCGTAGGTTTCGCGCACTGTGCGGTCATCGCCCAGGGTGGTGAGCACGAACAAGGTCTCTTCAATGCTGTTGGACTGCTGAATGCGGTAGTCCAGCAGCGGCGTGGCCTTGTAGTCCAGCACCACGAAGTCGGCATCATTACCCGGGCGCAGGCTGCCGATGCGGTCATCCAGGCGCAGCGCGCGGGCGCCGCCGAGGGTGGCCAGGTACAGTGACTTGTACGGGTGCAGGCGCGCGCCTTGCAGCTGCATCACCTTGTACGCTTCGTTCAGGGTGTTGAGCAGCGAGAAGCTGGTGCCGGCGCCCACATCGGTACCCAGGCCCACGTTGACCTTGAAGCGCTCGGCCTGGGGCAGGTTGAACAGACCGCTGCCCAGGAACAGGTTGGAAGTAGGGCAGAAGGCTACTGCCGAGCCGGTTTCAGCCAGGCGCTGGCATTCGTCGTCGCACAGGTGCACGCCGTGGGCGAACACCGAGCGCTCGCCCAGCAGTTCGAAGTGGTCGTATACGTCCAGGTAGCCCTTCTGCTCGGGGAACAGTGACTTGACCCAGTCGATTTCCTTGAGGTTTTCCGACAGGTGCGTGTGCATGTACACGCCTGGGTGTTCCTTGAGCAATTGGCCCGCCAGGGTCAGCTGCTGCGGCGTGCTGGTCGGGGCGAAGCGCGGGGTTACCGCATAGTGCAGGCGGCCCTTGCCATGCCAGCGCTCGATCAGCGCCTTGCTTTCGGCGTAACCGGATTCTGCGGTGTCAGTCAGGTAATCCGGGGCGTTGCGGTCCATCATCACCTTGCCGGCGATCAGGCGCAGGTCCAGGCGCTCGGCCTCTTCGAACAACGCATTGACCGATTCCGGGTGCACGCTGCCGAATACCAGCGCGGTGGTGGTGCCGTTGCGCAGCAGTTCCTTGAGGAAGATCTTCGCCACCTGGTCGGCATGGCCTTTGTCGGCGAACTGCTTTTCGCAGGGGAAGGTGTAAGTGTTCAGCCAGTCCAGCAACTGCTCGCCATAGGAGCCGATCATGCCGGTCTGCGGGAAATGGATGTGGGTGTCGATGAAGCCCGGGGTGATCAGCGCATCCTGGTAGTGCTCGACGGGGATGTCGGCATCCAGTGTCGGCAGCAGCTCGCTGGCGTGACCAATGGCGCTGATGCGGCCGTCGTCGACCACCAGCAGGCCGTCTTCGAAGTATTCATGGGAAGCCTCCAGGCCCACCTCGGCCGGGTCGGCGATGCTGTGCAGGATGGCGGCACGGTAGGCTTTGCGGGTAACGGTCATAACACACTCGTCAATTGGCTTGGCTGCGCCGGGAGGGCGGCAGCAACTGGGCAATGGGGCCGGCATTGGCGGCAGCGTCGTGCTGGCCGAAGCAGGCGTTGTAGGTGGCGATGATTTCGCCGGCGATGGACACGGCGATTTCGATGGGCAGCTTGCCCTTTACCTCTGGCAGGCCCATCGGGCAGCGCATGCGCGCCATCACGGCGTCGTCGTAGCCGCGCTCGCGCAGGCGGTGCTCGAATTTGACTCGTTTGGTCTTCGAGCCGATCAGGCCGAACCAGGTGAAGTCGTTGCGCTTGAGAATGGCGGCGGTCAGTTCCAGGTCGAGTTGGTGGTTGTGGGTCATGACGATGCAGTAGCTGCCTGGCGGCAGGTCCGCGACTTCGTCGACCGGCTCCTCACAGACCACCTTGGTCACCCCGCTTGGGATGTGCTCGGGGAATTCCTGTTCGCGCGAGTCGATCCAGCGCACCCGGCAGGGCAGCGCGGCGAGCAAGGGTACCAGAGCCCGGCCGACATGGCCCGCGCCGAACACGGCGATCTGCGCCTGCACGGCGGCCATCGGTTCGAACAGCAGCACGGTGACGCCGCCGCAGCACTGGCCCAGGCTGGCACCGAGGCTGAAGCGCTCCAGGTGTGGGGTGGTGCGCTGCTCTTCGAGCATTTGCCGGGCGATGTGCAGGGCCTTGTATTCCAGGTGGCCGCCGCCGATGGTGTCGAACAGGCCGCTGGCGCTGACCACCATCTTCGAGCCGGCATTGCGCGGGGTCGAGCCGCGCTCCTCGATGATGGTCACCAGCACGCAGGCTTCGCCACGGGACTGGTGGTCGGCGAGGGCGTTGATCCATTGGTGCATGATGCAACCTCTCTAAGACGTCGACACGGCCCCTTTGTAGGAGCGGCCTTGTGTCGCGAAAGGGCTGCGAAGCGGCCCCAAAATATCGGTTACTACATAGATTGTTGGGGCTGCTGCGCAGCCCTTTCGCGACACAAGGCCGCTCCTGCATGGAACCTCGCTGTCAGTGGGTGACGGTTTCCAGTTCCTGTTCGGCAGGTTGGGTTTCAGCCAGCGCCTTGCGCATCTGCTCACAACCCCACAGCACCCGCTCCGGTGTCGCCGGCGCGTCGATGTTCGGCTGCACCCGGTAATCGGCCAAGCTGGCCACGGCGTCCTTGATCGCACACCAGGCAGCGATGCCGAGCATGAACGGTGGCTCGCCCACGGCCTTGGAGTGGAACACGGTGTCTTCCGGGTTCTTGCGGTTTTCCACCAGCTTCACCCGCAAGTCCAGCGGCATGTCGGCAACTGCCGGGATCTTGTAGCTGGCCGGGCCGTTGGTCATCAGCTTGCCCTTGGCGTTCCACACCAGCTCTTCGGTAGTCAGCCAGCCCATGCCCTGGATGAATCCGCCTTCCACCTGGCCGATGTCGATCGCCGGGTTCAGCGAATCGCCCACGTCGTGCAGGATGTCGGCGCGCAGCATCTTGTACTCGCCGGTCAGGGTGTCGACGATCACTTCCACGCAGGCAGCGCCAAAGGCGAAGTAGTAGAACGGCCGGCCGCGGGCCTGGCTGCGGTCGTAGAAAATCTTCGGCGTGCGGTAGAAACCGGTGCTGGAGAGCGACACCTGGGCGAAGTAAGCCTGCTGCACCAGTTGCTCGAAGCTGACGATCTGGTCGCGTACGCGCACGTGGCCGTTGCGGAACTCGACGTCTTCCTCGGTCACCTGATAGTGCCGTGCGGCGAACTCGGTCAGGCGACGCTTGAGGATTTCGGCAGCGTTTTGCGCCGCCTTGCCGTTCAGGTCGGCGCCACTGGAGGCCGCTGTCGGCGAGGTGTTGGGCACCTTGTCGGTGTTGGTGGCGGTGATCTGGATGCGGCTGAAATCCACCTGGAAGATCTGCGCCACCACCTGTGCCACCTTGGTGTTCAGGCCTTGGCCCATCTCGGTGCCGCCGTGGTTCAGGTGAATGCTGCCGTCGGTGTAGATATGGATCAGTGCGCCGGCCTGGTTGAGGAAGGTGGCGGTGAACGAAATACCGAACTTGACCGGCGTCAGTGCCAGGCCTTTCTTCAGGATCGGGCTGTTGGCATTGAAACGGCGGATCGACTCGCGACGCTCGGCATAGTCGCTGCTGGCCTCCAGCTCGGCGGTCATCTCGTCGAGCATGTTGTGCTCGACGGTCTGGTAGTAATGGGTGACGTTACGCTCGGTCTTGCCGTAGTAGTTTGCCTTGCGCACTGCCAGCGGATCACGGCCCAGATGGCGGGCGATGTGGTCCATCACCTGCTCGATGGCAACCATGCCCTGTGGGCCGCCAAAGCCACGGTAGGCGGTGTTGGAGGCAGTGTTGGTCTTGCAGCGGTGGCCGTGCACGGTGGCATCGCCCAGGTAGTAGGCGTTGTCGGAGTGGAACATGGCACGGTCGACGATCGAACCGGACAGGTCGGGCGAGTAGCCGCAGTTGCCGGCCAGGTCGAAGTTGATACCGTGCAGCCGGCCGTTATCGTCAAAGCCCACGTCGTACTCGACGTAGAACGGGTGGCGCTTGCCGGTCATGGTCATGTCTTCGACCCGTGGCAGACGCATCTTGGTCGGCTGACCGGTCAGGCGCGCCACGACCGCGCACAGGCACGCCGGGCTGGCAGCCTGGGTTTCCTTGCCGCCAAAACCGCCACCCATGCGGCGCATGTCCAGCACCACCTTGTTCATTGGCACGTCGAGCACTTCGGCGACCAGTTTCTGCACTTCGGTGGGGTTTTGCGTGGAGCAGTAGACGATCATGCCGCCATCTTCGGTAGGCATCACCGAGGAAATTTGCGTTTCCAGGTAGAAGTGTTCCTGGCCGCCGATATGCAGGGTCCCCTGGATACGGTGCGGGGCGCTGGCCAGGGCGGCAGCGGAATCGCCGCGCTGGTGGGTGTGGCTGTCGAGCACGAAGTGTTTCTTGCGCAGCGCTTCGACCACGTCCAGTACCGGCTCCAGGTCTTCGTATTCGACGATGGCGGCCATGGCCGCGCGGCGAGCGGTTTCAAGGTCACAGGCAGCGACGGCAAGCACGGGCTGGCCGAAGAACTCGACCTTGTCGATGGCCAGCAGTGGGTCGCCGGCCACCACCGGGCCGATGTCTTTCAGGCCGGGGATGTCTTCGTGAGTGATGGCGATGCGCACGCCCTCGAAGGCATAGCATGGCGTGGTGTCGATACGCAGGATGCGCGCATGAGCACGGTCGGCGGTGCGCGCATAGACGTGCAACTGGTTGGGGAATTCCAGGCGATCGTCGATGTACAGCGCCTCGCCAGATACATGCTTGTCGGCGCTGTCGTGCTTGACGCTTCGGCCCACCCCGGTGGTCAGGTCCTGGCTGAACAATTCGGCCATCTCGGCCTGGCTTTTGGCTACGTGATGGTTAGACATAAGCGGTCACCCGGGTTTCGATGTACGGCGTTTGCTGTTCGATGAAGTACTTGCGCAACAGGTTTTGCGCAGTCAACAGGCGGTATTCCTTGCTGGCGCGGAAGTCGCTGAGCGGGGTGAAGTCTTCGGCCAGGGCTAGGCAGGCGCGCTCGATGGCGGCCTGGTCCCACGGTTTGCCACGCAGCGCCGCCTCGCAGGCGCGGGCGCGCTTGGGGATCGCTGCCATGCCGCCGAAGGCGATGCGCACGCCGCTGACCACGCCGTTTTCGATGCTCAGGTTAAATGCCGCGCACACGGCGGAGATGTCATCGTCCAGCCGCTTGGACACCTTGTAGGCGCGGAACGCCCAGTCGCGGGTGGCGCGCGGCACGATGATCTTCTCGATGAACTCGCTGTCCTGGCGGGCGGTGATGCGGTAGTCGATGAAGTAGTCTTCCAGTGGCATCACCCGCTGGCGCTCGCCTTGGCGCAGGACCACCTGCGCGTCCAGGGCAATCAGCAGGGGAGGCGAATCGCCGATGGGCGAGGCGTTGCCGATGTTGCCGCCCAGCGTGCCCTGGTTGCGGATCTGCAGCGAGGCGAAGCGGTGCAGCAGGGCGCCAAAGTCGGGGTATTCGTCGTTCAGCGCGCCGTAGCAGTCGGTGAGCGGGGTGGCGGCGCCGATTTCCAGGTGGCTGGCGGTTTTCTCGATGCGCTTGAGCTCGGCCACGTGACCGACATAGATCATCACGGGCAAGGTCTTGTGAAACTGGGTCACTTCCAGCGCCAGGTCGGTACCACCGGCCAGCAGGCGGGCTTCGGGGTGCGAGCTGTACAGGTCGGCCAGGTCGGCTACGGTCAGCGGCACCAGGCAGCGCTTGTCACCGCTGTTCAGCTCGCCGGTCTGGGTTGGCGTAATGGCCTTGAGGCGGCTGATGGTTTGCGCCTGCTGGGCATCGAACTGGTCGCGGCAGGGCTGGCGGCAGCTCTGCTCGGCGGCGTCGAGGATCGGCCGGTAGCCGGTGCAGCGGCACAGGTTGCCGGCCAGGGCTTCCTGGGCCTGGTGCAGGTCGGGGCCGCTGCTGTTCTTTTGCAGGGCGAACAGCGACATGACGAAGCCGGGGGTGCAGAAGCCGCATTGCGAGCCGTGGCAATCGGCCATGGCCTGTTGCACGCTGTGCAGCTGGCCTTGGTGCTTGAGCCCTTCGACGCTGATCAGCTGCTTGCCGTGCAGCGACGAGACGAACGTCAGGCACGAGTTGAGGCTGCGGTAGCGCAGGCTGTCGTTACCTTGTTCGTCCTGGGTCAGTTCGCCGACTACCACGGTGCAGGCGCCGCAGTCACCACTGGCGCAGCCCTCCTTGGTACCGGGTTTGCCCAGGTGCTCGCGCAGGTACTGCAGCACCGTCATGTTCGGGTCCAGGGCGTGCTCACTACGCAGCTCCTGGTTGACGAGAAACTGGATCACGGGGATGGCCTCGCAATGGTTTTATTGTTGTTGGGCGGACTCTAAGCAACACCTGTCTAGCAGGTCAATATTTTTCTGACTCAAAGGTCAAGAAAATGCTCATGTCCATGCCCGGCCGAACACATTGCCCATATCCCAAGCATAGATCGCGCCGGGCGCATGGCTGTCTGGCAGGTCAAATAAACCGCCTGGGCCCTCTGCGCGATGACCGCCCAAGTACGCTACAATCCGCCCCTTGTGCCCAGTTCAATGATTTTGAAGGAAAACCATGACGTTCAAGGCCCCGGACAGCCTCTCCGAGCAGATTGCCGATTACCTGGCCGAACGCATCATCCGCGGCGAGCTGGCGCCAGGCGAGCGTATCCAGGAGCAGAAGGTCACCCAGGCGCTCAACGTCAGCCGTGGGTCGGTGCGCGAAGCACTGCTGATTCTCGAACGCCGCCACCTGGTGGCCATCTTGCCGCGCCGGGGTGCCCATGTAACCGAGCTGGACGAGCGCAGCGTGCGCAGCCTGTGCTCGCTGATGGGCGAGTTCTACATCCTGCTGGGTAACGCGGTTGCGCAAAAATGGCGCACCGAAGCCGACCTGCGCCCGTTTCTGGAAATCCAGCAGCGCCTGCAGCGTGCCCATGACCAACTCGACATCAAGACCTTCGTCGCCGACAGCTTTGCGGTGATGCGCGCGGCCTATCCGTTCGCCGACAACCCGTTCCTGCAGGAAACCGTGGAAAACCTGCAGCCGGCCATGAGCCGTGCCTACTACCTGTCGCTGGACCAGCGACAGGCCAACATGATCGACTACCTCGACCTGTTCGCCCGGCTGCTCGAAGCCGTGGTCGCCCGTGACCTGCCGCGCATTCGCGAGGTGCTCACTGCCTACGGCCAGCGCAGCTGCGAACTGGTGCTGGCGGCACTGGCCCGAGGCTGACCGATGCGCCTGAAGTGCATTCGTCTGGCCGGGTTCAAGTCGTTCGTCGACCCGACCACGGTCAACTTCCCCAGCAACATGGCGGCTGTGGTAGGCCCCAACGGCTGCGGCAAGTCCAACATCATCGACGCGGTGCGCTGGGTGATGGGCGAGAGTTCGGCGAAGAACCTGCGCGGCGAGTCGATGACCGACGTCATCTTCAACGGCTCGAGTGGCCGCAAACCGGTCAGCCAGGCGAGCATCGAGCTGGTGTTCGACAACAGCGAAACTACCCTGGTTGGCGAATATGCTGCCTACGCCGAGATCTCGATCCGGCGCAAGGTGACCCGCGACGGGCAGAACAGCTATTACCTCAACGGCACCAAATGCCGAAGGCGTGACATTACCGACATCTTCCTCGGTACCGGCCTGGGGCCGCGCAGCTATTCGATCATCGAGCAGGGCATGATCTCCAAGCTGATCGAAGCCAAGCCCGAGGAGCTGCGCAACTTCATCGAGGAAGCCGCCGGCATCTCCAAGTACAAGGAGCGCCGCCGCGAAACCGAGAACCGCATCCGCCGCACCCAGGAAAACCTGGCCCGCCTGACCGACTTGCGCGAAGAGCTCGAGCGCCAGCTGGAGCGGCTGCATCGTCAGGCCCAGGCCGCCGAGAAGTACCGCGAGTACAAGGCCCAGGAGCGCCAGATGAAGGCGTGCCTGGCGGCCTTGCGCTGGCGCGGCCTTGACGAGCAGGTACGCCAGCGCGAGTCGGTGATCGGCGATCAGGGCGTGTCCCACGAGGCGCTGGTGGCCGAGCAGCGCAATGCCGACGCGAGCATCGAACGCCTGCGTGACGGCCATCACGAATTGTCCGAACGCTTCAATCAGGTGCAAGGCCGCTTCTACTCCGTGGCCGGTGACATCGCCCGGGTCGAGCAGAGCATCCAGCACGGCCAGCAGCGCTTGCGCCAGTTGCAGGACGACTTCAAAGAGGCCGAACGCACCCGCCTGGAAACCGAATCGCACCTTGGCCACGACCGCACCCTGCTGGCCACCTTGGGCGAAGAGCTGGCCATGCTCGAACCCGAGCAGGAAATGACCCTGGCCGCTGCCGAAGAGGCCGCTGCCGCGCTTGAGGAGGCCGAGCTGGGCATGCACGGCTGGCAGGAACAGTGGGACAGCTTCAACAGCCGTTCCGCCGAGCCGCGCCGCCAGGCTGAAGTGCAGCAGGCGCGCCTGCAGCAGCTGGAAACCAGCCTGGAGCGCCAGGCCGAGCGCCAGCGCAAGCTGGGCGAGGAGCGCGAGCAGCTGGGTAGCGAGCCGCAGGATGTGGCCATGCTCGAATTTGCCGAGCAACTGGCCAGCAGCGAAATGTTACTGGAAGAATTGCAACTGTCCGAAGAGCAGGTGGTCGAGCGCCTGGAAGGCACGCGCGAGCAACTGCAGCAGGCCACCCAGGCCCAGCAGCAGGCACAGGGCGACCTGCAGCGCCTGGGCGGGCGCCTGGCCTCCCTTGAAGCCTTGCAGCAGGCTGCTCTGGAGCCGGGTACAGGCGCTGCGCACTGGCTGCACGACCAAGGGCTGGAGCAACAGCCGCGGCTGGCCGAAGGATTGCGAGTAGAGCCAGGTTGGGAAACGGCCGTGGAGACTGTGCTCGGCGCCGATCTGCAGGCTGTGCTGGTAGACGATTTCAACCGCCTCGATTTTGCTGGCCTGGAGCAAGGCGAGTTGCGCCTGCTGCTGGCCAGCGACAACAGCTTGCCTTTGCCGGGCAGCCTGCTGGAAAAGGTCCAGGGCCGTATCGACCTGGCGCCCTGGTTGGGCCAGGTCAAGCCCGTGGAAGACCTTGCCCAGGCACTGGCGCAGCGCGCATCGCTTGGCGAAGGGCATAGTTTGGTCAGCCGAGATGGCTACTGGGTTGGCCGGCACTTCTTGCGGGTGCGCCGTGGTGGTGAAGCCGAAGGCGGCGTGCTGGCGCGCGGCCAGGAAATCGAGCGCCTGGGCCAGGAACAACTGGAACAGGAAGCAGCACTGGAGCAGCTCGATCAACAGTTGCAGGCCCTGCGCGAGCAGCAGTTGGGCCTGGAGGAGCAGCGCGAACAGTTGCGCCGCCGCACCCAGGAAGAGAGCCGCCTGCACGGCGAGCTGAAGGCCAACCTTTCGGCCAGCCGTGCGCGTGCCGAGCAGGTCGAGCTGCGCCGCCGGCGCCTGCAAGAAGAACTGAGCGAACTGGAAGAGCAGCGCGCCCTGGAGCACGAGCAACTGGGCGAAGCACGCCTGTTGTTGCAAGAAGCCCTTGAGCTGATGGCCCAGGACACCGAGCAGCGCGAACAGTTGATGGCCCGCCGCGACACCCTGCGCGAAGGCCTCGACCGGGTGCGCCAGGAGGCTCGCCAGCACAAGGATCACGCCCACCAGCTCGCGGTGCGTCTAGGGTCGCTGCGTGCCCAGCACGATTCCACCCGCCAGGCCCTGGAGCGCCTGGAACAGCAGGCTGCGCGCTTGACCGAGCGGCAGGAGCAACTGAGCCTGAACCTGGAGGAGGGTGAGGCCCCGCAGGAAGAGCTGCGCCTGAAGCTCGAAGAGTTACTGGAACGACGCATGAGCGTCGACGAGGAAATGCGCCAGGCCCGCCTGCACATGGACGAAGCCGACCGCGAGCTGCGTGATGCCGAAAAACGGCGCACCCAGGCTGAGCAGCAGGCCCAGCTGCTGCGCGGCCAGCTGGAGCAGCTGCGCCTGGAGTGCCAAGGCCTTGATGTGCGACGCAAGACGCTGCAGGAGCAACTGCTGGCCGACGGCTACGACCTGCAAGGTGTGCTCGCTACCCTGGAGGCCGAGGCCAGTGAGCAGGGTACCGAGCAGGAACTGGAGCAGCTTGATGCGCGTATCCAGCGCTTGGGGGCAATCAACCTGGCGGCCATCGAGGAATATGAACAGCAGTCCGAGCGAAAACGCTACCTGGACGCCCAGGACGCCGACCTGGTCGAAGCGCTGGAGACCCTGGAAAACGTCATTCGCAAAATCGACAAGGAAACCCGCAACCGCTTCAAGGATACCTTTGATCAGATAAATGCCGGATTACAGGCACTTTTCCCAAAAGTTTTCGGTGGTGGCAGCGCTTATCTGGAACTGACGGGCGAAGATCTACTCGATACAGGGGTGACGATCATGGCGCGGCCACCGGGCAAGAAGAACAGCACCATCCATCTGCTGTCCGGCGGCGAGAAAGCACTGACCGCCTTGGCGCTGGTGTTTGCCATCTTCAAGTTGAACCCCGCACCGTTCTGCATGCTCGACGAGGTCGATGCGCCGCTGGACGATGCCAACGTCGGGCGCTATGCGCGCCTGGTCAAGGAAATGAGTGAAAGCGTGCAGTTCATCTACATCACCCATAACAAGATTGCCATGGAAATGGCGGACCAGTTGATGGGGGTGACCATGCATGAACCCGGTTGTTCACGTCTTGTTGCAGTTGATGTGGAGGCGGCCATGGCCATGGTCGACGCTTGATGCGCGACGATGGAGGCATTTTCTGCAGCGAAATGCCCCCGTCATGTGCGACAGACGGTGTAAAGTTGTCTTTGGTCGTGCTAGCTTAATGTCACTCGTTTTTTGCGTGGGTAAAACGCCTGTCAGAACATAGAGTTGGCGCCACGTGTTAAAGGGCTTTGAACCCTTTGTTTTCAAGCATATTTTTATAGAGGCACGGGATTACATGGAAATCGGTCTGCGCGAGTGGCTGATCGTCATCGGCATCATTGTCATTGCCGGGATTCTTTTCGACGGCTGGCGCCGCATGCGCGGCGGGAAAGGCAAGTTGAAATTCCGTCTGGATCGCAGTTATTCCAATGTGCCGGACGAGGAAGGCGGCAGTGCCGAAGTGCTCGGCCCGTCGCGGGTGCTGGATACCCACAAGGAGCCTGAGCTGGACGAAAGCGACCTGCCGTCGCTCAGCGCTTCTGCGCGTGATCGAGAACGCGAGCACAAGCCGGCCAAGGCCGGCAAGCGCGGCAAGCGCGCCGCGGCTGCCGATGTGCAGCAGGGCGACCTTAACCTGAGCGCCGAGCCACGCGAGCCTGACCTGTTTGCCGACAGCGACGACGACTTTGCCGCCGACAACACCCGCAGCAATGCTGCGCCGGCTGCCAGCAGCAGCGTCAAGGACTTGCCGCCAGCCGAAGAAGTGCTGGTGATCAGCGTGATTTCCCGCGACGAGGGTGGCTTCAAGGGCCCGGCGTTGCTGCAGAACATTCTGGAAAGCGGCCTGCGCTTCGGCGAAATGGATATCTTCCATCGTCACGAGAGCATGGCCGGCCACGGCGAAGTGCTGTTCTCCATGGCCAACGCGGTCAAGCCTGGTGTGTTCGACCTGGACGACATCGACCACTTCAGCACCCGCGCGGTGAGCTTCTTCCTCGGCCTGCCGGGCCCGCGTCATCCGAAGCAGGCCTTCGATGTGATGGTGGCCGCCGCACGCAAGCTGGCCCACGAACTGAACGGTGAGCTCAAGGACGATCAGCGCAGCGTGCTGACGGCCCAGACCATCGAGCATTATCGCCAGCGTATCGTCGAGTTCGAGCGCCGTGCGCTGACCCAGAAGCGCTGATATGCCCAAGTGGGCAGGCCTGGCCTGGTGCTGTCTACCCTGTTTCAAGCGCAAGAGCAGCCAAGGGCTGCTCTTTTGCTTTGCAAGAGAACCTGAGAAATGACCGCCGAAACCCGTATCCATGAACTGCGTGCCGAACTCGACCAGCACAACTATCGCTATTACGTGCTCGACGAGCCCAGCGTGCCCGATGCCGAATACGACCGCCTGTTCAACGAGCTCAAGGCGTTGGAGGCTGAACACCCCCACCTGGTAACCCCCGATTCGCCAACCCAGCGCGTCGGTGGCGAGGCTTTGTCTGCGTTCAGCCAGGTACGCCACGAAGTGCCCATGCTCAGCCTGGGCAACGCCTTTGAAGAAACCGACCTGCGCGAATTCGGCCGCCGCGTGGTTGAAGGCCTCGACCAACCCGGTGCGGTCGACTACAGCTGTGAACCCAAGCTCGATGGCCTGGCCGTGAGCCTGTTGTACCGCGATGGCCAGTTGGTGCAGGGCGCCACCCGTGGCGACGGTACCACCGGCGAAGACATCAGTGCCAACGTGCGCACCGTGCGCAACATCCCGCTCAAACTGCAGGGCGAGGGCTGGCCAGCAGTGCTGGAAGTGCGCGGCGAGGTGTATATGAGCAAGGCCGGTTTCGACCGGCTCAATGCCGCTCAGGCCGAAGCCGGCGGCAAGACCTTCGCCAACCCGCGCAACGCTGCCGCCGGTAGCCTGCGCCAGCTGGATTCGAAAATCACCGCCAGCCGCCCGCTGGAGTTCTGCTGCTATGGCGTCGGCCAGGTGTCCGAGAGCATCGGCGACAGCCATATCGGTGTCCTCGAACAGCTCAAGGCCTGGGGCATGCCGATCAGTCGCGAGCTCAGGCATGCGGCGGGTATCGAAGAATGCCTGGCCTATTACCGCGACATTGGCGAGCGGCGTAACAGCCTGCCGTATGAGATCGACGGTGTGGTATTCAAGGTTAACAACCTGGCTGCCCAGCGCGAACTGGGCTTCCGCGCCCGAGAGCCACGCTGGGCGATTGCCCACAAATTCCCAGCCATGGAAGAGCTGACCGAGGTGCTGGACGTCGAGTTCCAGGTTGGCCGTACCGGTGCGGTAACGCCTGTGGCACGCCTGAAGCCGGTCAAGGTGGCCGGAGTAACCGTGTCCAACGCCACCCTGCACAACATGGACGAAATCGCTCGGCTGGGCTTGCGCATTGGCGATACGGTGATCATCCGCCGTGCCGGTGACGTGATCCCGCAGGTGATGCAGGTGGTGCTGGAGCGTCGCCCCGACGATGCCCGTCCGGTAGAAGTGCCAAGCGCATGCCCGGTGTGTGGCTCGCAAGTCGAGCGTACCCAACTGGTAAAGCGCAGCAAGGGCAAGGAAACCACCAGCGAAGGCGCGGTGTACCGCTGCGTTGGTCGCCTGGCCTGTGGCGCCCAGCTCAAGCAGGCGATCATTCACTATGTGTCGCGCCGGGCCATGGACATCGACGGCCTGGGCGAGAAGAGTGTCGAGCAGTTGGTGGACGAAGGCCTGATCGGCTCGCCGGCTGATCTGTACAAACTGGCGTTCGAGCAGATCGTTGGCCTTGAAGGCTTCGCCGAGGTGTCCAGCAAGAAGTTGCTCGATGCCATTGAGGCCAGCAAGCGCCCGAGCCTGGCACGGTTCATCTACGCGTTGGGCATTCCCGACGTAGGCGAAGAGACCGCCAAGGTGCTGGCCCGCTCGCTGGGCAGCTTGGCGCGTGTGCAGCAGGCACTGCCGCAAGTGCTGACCTACTTGCCGGATATCGGCCTGGAGGTGGCCTACGAAATCCATAATTTCTTCGAAGACGAGCACAACCAGAAGGTCATTGAACAACTTCTGGCCAGTGGCATGAAATTGCAGGACGAAGGCGAACTGGCTGCCGAGTTCGCCGCCAGTACTACCTTGGCTGGGATGATTGCCAAGCTCGACATCGCCTCGGTCGGCCCGACCGGTGCCGAGAAGCTGGTTGCCAAGCTCGACAGCCTGGAGAAGATCATCGCCGCCGACGGCATCGACCTGCGCCAGGCCCTGGCGGCCAAGCAGGCTGATGCTGTGCGTGAGTTCTTCAAGGATGAAGCGAACCAGAAACTGGCGCGGGACATCGAAGCGCAGTTGCTGGCGTTCGGCATGCACTGGAGCTGCGAGAAGAAGGTTGCCGAAGGCTTGCCGCTGGCAGGCCAGACCTGGGTGCTGACCGGCACGCTGGAACGCATGAGCCGCGATATTGCCAAGGACAAGCTGGAAAGCCTGGGGGCCAAGGTGGCGGGTTCGGTTTCTGGCAAGACCCATTGCGTGGTGGCAGGGCCGGGGGCGGGCTCCAAGCTGGCCAAGGCCAGCGAGCTGGGCGTGAAGGTGCTGGATGAAGATGCATTCGTCACATTCCTGGCCGAGCAGGGCATTGTTGTTTAGAGCCCTGCGCTATCCCCAGTAGGCGTGGCCTTGCGTCGCGATCGGGCCGCACTGCGGCCCCACGATCTGACAAGTCATTGAGAAATGATGACTTTTTCGCCTACAGAGGTTGTATCTGCCCTCAAGACCGGTACAATGGCGCCACTCGCTGTTCAGCGAGGCATGTAGTGGTGGCCCCATCGGTCCCCCCGCATTGATTACCCGTTAACCTGGTCAGGCCCGGAAGGGAGCAGCCATAGCGGGAACATCGAGTGCCGGGGTGTGGCTGGTGGGGCCGCCTCCATTTCTGGGGGTGAAAAACCTCAATTTGCCGCGAACGCCTTCGTTCTTCCCTGCTTCATTCCCAATGCTCCCGTAGCCGACAGTTTCATCAGCCGCTGAAATTTCGGGCATGCCAGATGATCTTCCTCCGGGCACTGCGCGGCATGCCGCAATCCTTTGCTCATGGCCTGCAGCCGCCTGATCCGCGCATCAATTTCGTCTGCCTTGGCCAGCAGCATCTGCCGGTCCACCTGCAAGTCCACCAGCATGGCGCCTACTTCATCCAGCGAAAATCCCGCCGCTTGCCCTAGGGCGATCAGTGCCAGCCTGTCTGCCACATCGGCTGCAAACTGCCGCCGCTGGCCGCGCCCGGCCAGGGACTTGAGCAAACCTTTCTTCTCGTAGTAACGCAGTGTCGATGCAGGTACGCCTGTGCGTTTGGCGACGTCGGCAATGTCCATTTTTGGCCCTTGACTTGAAGTTGACTTCAACTTCTATGCTGCGCGGCATGGTGATGACCGTCAATCTTCGAGGGCTTGTTCAATGACGTTTACTGCGATGTTTCTAGCTGCCTTGCCGATTGGCATCGGTGCCACCATCGTGATGGACCTGTGGGGGTTGCTGCTGAGGCGGCTGGGTGTCGCCACATTGAACTTCGCCATGGTCGGGCGTTGGGCGGGGCATCTGCTTGACGGCCGTGTGTCGCACCAGGCGATTGCCAAAGCAGAGCCGGTGCGCAATGAGCTGGTGTGGGGGTGGGTGATTCATTATGCGATCGGCGTGCTGTTCGCGATGCTGCTGGTTGTGATCGTAGGTGAGAGCTGGTTGCTGGCGCCTACTTTGCTCCCTGCGGTAGTTGTTGGCGTAGGCACCGTCGTGGCGCCGCTGTGCTTCATGCAGCCGGTGATGGGGGCGGGTTTCTTCGCGTCCAGAACGCCGACGCCTGCGCGCAACTGCTTGAAGAGCTTGGCTACGCATTTTGTGTTTGGAGTGGGGTTGTTCTTGAGTGCGGGTTTGCTGGTTTTGGTGTGAGTGTGATCAATTTGGTCAGAGCCACCTTGCAAGCTCGCTCCTACATCTTCCCGGGCCAGTATCGCCTGCGCCTTCACACCTGTCAGCACAACCGAGATCAAGGGTGGGGCGCCGGAGCATCCCAAGGCCCCATCCCGCCATAGCGCTGCAAAATCCGCTCGATCTCCCCCGACTGCTTCATCCTTACCAACGCCCGCAACAACCCTTGTGTCGGCACTGCGGGATCATTGCGCACCATGCACCCGAGGTCCTGCTCTTCCAGCACCGCCAATCCCTGCAATCGTTGGTCGGCTGGCAAACCCTGGTTGAACCACTGCAACGACAGTTGGTTGCTCACCGCATGCCGATAGCGCCCAGCCTGCAGCTTCTGCAGCACCAGCAACTGGCTGCGGCTGTCTTCGCGGTGCAGTCGGCCTTGATCCAGCAGAGGTTGCAAGGTCGAGTAGGTGTAACCCAGCACCGTGCCGATAGCCTGGGCAGGCAATTGCTCCGCGGGCATCGGGGAGCTATCGCCAACGCGCCCCACCAGCAGGTCGCGCTGGTGAATCAGCGGGATGCTCCAGACAAAATCCCCTGGGCGATCATTGAACCACTGGGTGCTGACATAGCAGCGCACATCGATATCACCGCTGTTCATGGCCTCCTGCAGGCGCAGGCGAGCCATCACGTGGTATTGGGGGCGTACGCCCACTTCCTTGGCCAGCGCCTCTATCAGGTCGTACACCAGGCCTTCCACGGGCTGGTCAGCTTCGATGCGCACCAGCGGCATGCTCCAGCTCTCCGCGACAGAGAAGCGCAGCACCGGCTGTTCAGCCAGGCAGTGGGCAGACCAGAGCAGCAGAAGGGCCAGCAATATTGGCAAAGGCGTATCCTCCTTGAACAACGCGCCTGCTTCCAAGCTTAGACGACTCGCGCAGGGTGCAATTTTGCCCCCGCTCCGCTAGCATTAGCGATCTTCCGCTCTATCAGGCTACGATGGTTTTTCGATGAGTTATCAGGTTCTTGCACGTAAATGGCGTCCGCGCTCGTTCCGCGAAATGGTCGGCCAGGCCCATGTGCTGAAGGCCTTGATCAATGCCTTGGACAACCAGCGCCTGCACCACGCCTACCTGTTTACCGGTACCCGGGGCGTGGGCAAGACCACCATCGCCCGTATCATCGCCAAGTGCCTGAACTGCGAAACCGGCATTACCTCCACCCCGTGCGGCACCTGTTCGGTGTGCAGGGAGATCGACGAAGGCCGTTTTGTCGACCTGATCGAGATCGACGCCGCCAGCCGCACCAAGGTCGAGGACACCCGTGAACTGCTCGATAACGTGCAGTACGCCCCCAGCCGTGGGCGCTTCAAGGTCTACTTGATCGACGAAGTGCACATGCTCTCGACCCACTCGTTCAACGCCTTGCTCAAAACGCTGGAAGAGCCGCCGCCCTACGTCAAGTTCATCCTTGCCACCACCGACCCGCAGAAGCTGCCGGCCACCATCCTGTCGCGCTGCCTGCAGTTCTCGTTGAAGAACATGAGCCCGGAGCGGGTGGTCGAGCACCTGAGCCACGTGCTGTCCGCCGAAAACGTACCGTTCGAGCCGGATGCCCTGTGGCTGCTGGGCCGTGCGGCTGATGGCTCAATGCGTGACGCCATGAGCTTGACCGATCAGGCCATCGCCTTTGGCGAAGGCAAGGTGCTGGCTGCCGATGTACGCGCCATGTTGGGCAGCCTCGACCATGGCCAGGTCTATGGTGTGCTGCAGGCGCTGCTTGAAGGTGACGCCAGGGCGTTGCTGGAGGCCGTGCGCAACCTGGCCGAGCAGGGGCCGGACTGGTCGGGCGTGCTGGCCGAAATGCTCAATGTGCTGCACCGTGTGGCCATCGCCCAGGCGCTGCCGGAAGCGGTGGACAACGGCCAGGGCGATCGTGAGCGTGTACTGGCGCTGGCTTCGGCGCTGCCGGCCGAAGACGTGCAATTCTATTACCAGATGGGCCTGATCGGCCGCCGCGATCTGCCGTTGGCGCCGGACCCGCGTGGTGGGTTCGAAATGGTCCTGCTGCGTATGCTGGCGTTCCGCCCGGCCGATACGGACGACGCACCGAAACCGGTGCTAAAGCCAGTGGGGATCAGCCAGGCCACAGCTGATCCCGCAGCGTCGGTGGCAGCCTTGGCGCCGGCCGAGCCCACACCGCCTGTCGCGGTCGTGCCGCCTGAGCCTGCGGTAGCCGCGACGCAGGTGGAAGTGCCTGCACCGGCGACAGCCGACCATGAGCCGGAGGTCGAGCCAGACGTTGAGCTGAAGGCCGAGATCGAGGCCATTTCCGTGCCCGAGCCTGTTGCCGAGGTGGTTGACCTGCCATGGGAAGAACCGGCAGCCGCACCTGCTCCGGTAGCGGCTGCACCTGCACCTGCACCTGTGCCTGAACCGGTTGCCCCGGCGGCGCCCCCGAAGGCTGCCCCGGTACTCGACGAGCCGCCTTTCGATCCGTCTGCCTATGCTGCCGTGGGCATGGAACGCGACGATGAGCCGCCGCTGGATGAAGACTACTACGGCGGCGAAAGCGACCCAGTCGGTTTCAGCTACCTGGACGAACTGGCCGAGCACGTTCAGGAAGAAGCGCCCAAGCCTGTAGCTCAACCGCTGCCAGCAGCCAAGCCGGCCACGGGCCTGGCCCTGCAATGGCTGGAATTATTCCCACAGTTGCCTGTGTCCGGTATGACAGGCAACATCGCGGCAAACTGTACGCTGATTGCCGCCGAGGGTGACGATTGGCTGCTGCACCTGGACCCGGGCCAGGGCGCGCTGTTCAATGCAACCCAGCAGCGGCGCTTGAACGAGGCGCTTAACCAGCACCTGGGGCGTACGCTTAACCTGCGCATCGAGCTGATCCTGCCCGAGCAGGAAACCCCGGCCCAGGCCGCAGCGCGCAAGCGTGCCGAGCGCCAGCAGGACGCGGTCACTTCGATCGAGCAGGATCCGTTGATCCAGCAGATGATCAAGTTGTTCGGCGCCAAGGTACGGCAGGATACTATTGAGCCTGTAGAAGCCCTGGTCGATCAGGGCCAGTAACGGATAACCATGCGGCCGGCCCGATGCCAGGCCGCATCACATGACCCAATCGAGGTATACCCCATGATGAAAGGTGGCATGGCCGGCCTGATGAAGCAGGCCCAGCAGATGCAGGAAAAGATGCAGAAGATGCAGGAAGAGCTGGCCAACGCCGAAGTCACCGGCCAGTCCGGTGGCGGTCTGGTGAGCGTGGTGATGACCGGTCGTCACGACGTCAAGCGCGTCAGCATCGACCAGAGCCTGATGTCGACAGATGAAGACGACAAGGAAGTGCTGGAAGACCTGATTGCCGCTGCGTTGAACGACGCCGTGCGCAAGGTCGAGCAAAGCAGCCAGGAGAAGATGGGCGGCATGACCGCCGGCATGCAACTGCCGCCAGGCTTCAAGATGCCGTTCTAAGGGCATTGCGATACCCAAAACCGCCACTGACACCAGTGGCGGTTTTTTTTTCGCGGGTTTAGCCCC
>NZ_BCBQ01000047.1:0-45240 GCF_001320885.1 Pseudomonas sp. NBRC 111140 | reverse complement strand
CCGCGAAATGCGCCAGATGGAAGGCGGGTGGGCTTCGACCTACCTGATCGATCAGTCCAAGACCCGTCTGGAGCGCCTGGGCTACTTCAAGGAAGTCAACGTCGAGACCCCACCGGTGCCGGGCACCGACGACCAGGTCGACGTCAACTACAGCGTCGAAGAGCAGGCCTCCGGCTCGATCACCGCCAGCGTCGGTTTCGCCCAGAGCGCCGGCCTGATCCTCGGTGGTTCGATCAGCCAGAGCAACTTCCTCGGTACCGGTAACAAAGTATCCGTCGGCCTGACCCGTTCGGAATACCAGACCCGCTACAACTTCGGCTTCGTTGATCCCTACTTCACTGCCGATGGCGTCAGCCTGGGCTACAACGCCTTCTACCGCAGCACCGACTACGACGACCTCGACGTCGACGTGGCCAGCTATGCGGTGGACAGCTACGGTGCCGGCGTGAGCCTGGGCTACCCGATCAGCGAAACCTCGCGCCTGACCTACGGCCTGAGCGTGCAGCAGGACAAGATCAAGACCGGTAAGTACACCGTTGACGAGATCTTCGATTTCCTCGACCAGGAAGGCGACAACTTCCTGAACTTCAAGGCTTCGATCGGTTGGTCCGAATCGACCTTGAACAAAGGCGTGCTGGCCACCCGTGGTCACTCGCAAAGCCTGACCCTGGAATCCACCATTCCGGGCAGCGACCTGTCGTTCTTCAAGCTCGACTACCGTGGGCAGCTGTTCCAGCCGATCAGCAACGACTACACCCTGCGCCTGCACACCGAACTGGGCTATGGTGATGGTTATGGCAGTACATCGGGCCTGCCGTTCTACGAGAACTACTTCGCAGGTGGCTTCAACTCTGTCCGTGGCTTCAAGGACAGCAGCCTGGGCCCGCGCAGTACCCCGAGCCGTGGCGCGGATGATCCTAACGGCAAACCTGGTACCATCCGTGACCCGGACCAGGATCCGCTGCCGTTCGGTGGCAACGTGCTGGTTCAAGGTGGCGTCGAATTGCTGTTCCCGCTGCCGTTCGTCAAGGATCAGCGTTCGCTGCGCACGTCCGTGTTCTGGGACGTGGGTAACGTGTTCGACACCAATTGCGGCAACAAACCTGATTGCGAGAAGGTCGGCTTCTCGGGCATGGCCAGTTCGGTCGGCCTGGGTGTCACCTGGATTACCGCACTGGGCCCGCTGAGCTTCAGCCTGGCAATGCCGGTCAAAAAGCCGGACGATGCCGATACCCAGGTGTTCCAATTCTCTCTGGGCCAGACCTTCTAAGGTCGGCCCCTGCTTAATGACAACGGTTTATCCAGGAGTGCATCGTGCGTAAATTGGCTCAACTGGCCGTAGTGGCCGCGGCGCTGGTCGCCACCCCGGCTTTCGCCGAAATGAAGGTAGCCGTGCTGAACTATCAGATGGCCCTGCTCGAGTCGGATGCCGCCAAGAAGTACGCGGTCGATGCCGAGAAGAAGTTCGGCCCGCAACTGACCAAGCTGAAAAGCCTGGAAAGCAGCGCCAAGGGCATCCAGGACCGCCTGATCAAGGGCGGTGACAAGATGCAGCAGCAGGAGCGTGAGCGCCTGGAGCTCGAGTTCAAGCAAAAGGCCCGCGACTTCCAGTTCCAGTCCAAGGAGCTGAACGAAGCCAAGGCCGTCGCTGACCGCGATATGCTCAAGCAGCTGAAGCCGAAGCTGGATGGCGCCGTCGAGGAAGTGATCAAGAAAGGCGGTTTCGACCTCGTTCTCGAGCGTGGTGCGGTCATCGATGTCAAACCTCAGTACGACATCACCCGCCAGGTCATCGAGCGCATGAACCAAGCCCGTTGATATGAGTGTGACCATGACGCTAGGCCAACTGGCCGAGGCCCTCGGTGCCACCCTCAAGGGGCCCGAGGCGCTGCAGATTACCGCGCTGGCCACCTTGCAAGAGGCTGGCCCCGGTCAGTTGAGCTTCCTCGCCAACCCGCAGTACCGCAAGTACCTGGATAACTGCCAGGCGGGTGCGGTATTGCTCAAGGCCGCGGATGCCGAGAGTTTCGCTGGCAATGCCCTGATCGTGGCCGACCCCTACCAGGCGTATGCGCGTATTTCCCACCTGTTCGACCCTAAACCCAAGGCTGTGGCGGGAATCCATCCCAGCGCCGTGGTGGCTGAGGACGCGCAGGTAGACGCCAGCGCCAGCATCGGGCCGTTCGCGGTCATCGAAAGTGGTGCACGTATCGAGGCTGATGTCAGCATCGGCGCACATTGCTTCGTCGGTGCGCGTTGCGTTGTAGGTGAGGGCGGCTGGCTGGCGCCGCGGGTTACGTTGTATCACGACGTCACCATCGGCAAGCGTGTGGTCATCCAGTCGGGTGCTGTGATCGGCGGCGAAGGCTTCGGTTTTGCCAATGAGAAGGGCATCTGGCGCAAGATTGCCCAGATTGGTGGCGTCACCATTGGTGATGACGTGGAAATCGGCGTCAATACTGCCGTTGACCGTGGTGCGCTGTCCGACACGCGGATCGGGGACGGGGTCAAGCTCGACAACCAGATCCAGATCGCCCACAACGTGCAGATCGGTGACCACACGGCTATGGCCGCTTGCGTAGGCATCTCCGGCAGTACACGCATCGGCAAGCATTGCATGCTGGCCGGCGGCGTGGGCCTGGTGGGGCACATCGATATTTGCGATAACGTATTTGTTTCCGGGATGACAATGGTAACCCGTTCGATCACCGAACCCGGTTCCTATTCATCCGGCACAGCCATGCAGCCTCTGGCTGACTGGCGCAAGAGCGCTGCGCGTATCCGCCAGCTGGATGACATGGCCAAACGTCTTCAGCAGCTGGAAAAACGCGTCGATACCGTGACCTCAGGTGGCCTGCCGACATCAGAAGGCTGATACCATTCCCTGAGCAAGAGTGAACAGTCGCTAGCTGGCTCCTCTTTGGATTGCAAAAGGAGCGTGTGGTCAGCACCTGCGCTCCCTATTCTTATTACAGGCTTCCCCCCCGAAATGATGGACATCAACGAGATTCGCGAATACCTGCCTCACCGCTACCCGTTCCTGCTGGTGGATCGTGTGACGGATCTGGACTTCGAGGCCCAGAGCATTCGTGCCTACAAGAATGTCAGCATCAACGAGCCGTTTTTCAATGGCCACTTCCCGGCGCACCCGATCATGCCGGGCGTCCTGATCATCGAAGCCATGGCCCAGGCGGCCGGCATCCTTGGTTTCAAGATGCTCGATGCCAAGCCGGCCGATGGCACCCTGTACTATTTCGTCGGTTCCGACAAACTGCGTTTCCGTCAGCCGGTACTACCGGGTGACCAGCTGGTGCTGGAAGCCAAGTTCCTCAGCCGCAAAAGCATGATCTGGAAGTTCGAATGCCGCGCCCTGGTCGATGGCAAACCGGTTTGCTCGGCAGAAATCACCTGCGCGGAACGCTCCCTATGAATTCGATTGATCCTCGGGCCATTATCGATCCGTCGGCCAAGCTGGCCGATGGGGTCGAGGTCGGCCCTTGGTCGATCGTTGGCCCTGATGTAGAAATCGGGGAGGGCACCGTTATCGGCCCGCATGTTGTGCTCAAGGGGCCGACCCGCATTGGCAAGCACAACCGTATCTTTCAGTTTTCCTCGATCGGTGAAGACACCCCGGACCTCAAGTACAAGGGGGAGCCGACGCGCCTGGTGATTGGCGATCACAATGTGATCCGCGAAGGGGTGACCATCCACCGCGGTACTGTTCAGGACCGCGCGGAGACCACCGTGGGTGACCACAACCTGATCATGGCCTACGCCCACATTGGCCACGACAGCGTCATCGGCAACCACTGCATCCTGGTCAACAACACGGCGCTGGCCGGTCATGTGCATGTGGGTGACTGGGCGATCCTGTCCGGCTACACCCTGGTTCACCAGTACTGCCACATTGGCGCCCACGCGTTTTCCGGCATGGGCACGGCGATTGGCAAGGACGTTCCGGCTTTCGTGACCGTGTTCGGCAGCCCGGCCGAAGCCCGCAGCATGAACTTCGAGGGCATGCGCCGCCGTGGTTTCAGCGACGAGGTGATCCACGTGCTGCGTCGTTGCTACAAGATTGTCTACCGTCAGGGCCTGACCGTCGAAGACGCCCTCAAGGAACTGGCCGAGCCGGCCGCGCAACATCCTGAGGTCGAGCTGTTCCGTCAGTCGATCGTGAGCTCCGCCCGCGGTATTACACGCTGATATGGCCCAGCTTTGCGTAGCGCTGGTCGCCGGTGAGGCCAGCGGCGATATTCTGGGTTCAGGCTTGATGCGTGCCCTCAGGGCACGTCACCCTGATGTACGTTTTATCGGCGTTGGCGGCCCTTTGATGGAAGCCGAAGGCCTGCAATCCTATTTCCCCATGGAGCGCCTGGCCGTCATGGGCCTGGTCGAAGTACTGGGGCGCCTGCGCGAGCTGCTCAAGCGCCGCAAGCTATTGATCCAGACGTTGATCGACGAAAAACCCGACGTTTTCATCGGTATCGACGCCCCGGACTTCACCCTCAATATCGAACTGAAACTGCGTCAGGCCGGCATCAAGACCGTGCACTACGTCAGCCCATCAGTGTGGGCCTGGCGGCAGAAGCGTGTGCTGAAGATTCGCGAAGGTTGCGACCTGATGCTGACGCTGTTGCCGTTTGAGGCGCGCTTCTACGAAGAGCAAGGTGTACCGGTGCGCTTTGTCGGCCACCCGCTGGCCGACACCATCCCGCTTGAAGCTGACCGCTCGGCCGCGCGTGCCGCACTGGGCCTGGGCGAAGGGCCGATAGTGGCGCTGATGCCCGGTAGCCGGGGTGGCGAAGTAGGACGCTTGGGCGCGTTATTCCTCGATGCAGCCGAGCACCTGTGTCAGCAGGTGCCGGGTGTGCGCTTTGTGCTGCCCTGTGCCAACGCTGCGCGGCGTGCCCAGGTCGAGCACATGCTTGAAGGGCGCCAGCTGCCGCTGACCTTGCTCGATGGCCAGTCGCACCAAGCCCTGGCGGCCTGTGACGCGGTGTTGATCGCTTCGGGCACCGCGACCCTCGAAGCGCTGCTGTACAAGCGGCCGATGGTGGTGGCGTACCGCCTGGCACCGTTGACCTACTGGATTCTCAAGCGCCTGGTGAAAAGCCCCTACGTGTCATTGCCGAACCTGCTGGCCCAGCGCGAGCTGGTGCCCGAGCTGCTGCAGGACCAAGCCACCAGCCAAGCGTTGGCCAACACCCTTGCGCCGCTGGTGCGCGATGGTAGCCAACAGACCGAACGTTTCGACGAAATTCACCGCACCCTGCGCCGTGACGCCTCCAACCAGGCGGCCGAGGCGGTACTGGCCCTGCTCAAGGACCGCTGACATGCAAATTGGACTGGACTTCAACCTGGTCGAAGACCTGGTTGCCGGCGTTGACGAAGTGGGCCGTGGCCCGCTGTGCGGCGCAGTGGTTACGGCGGCAGTGATCCTCGACCCTGCGCGACCGATTCTTGGCCTGAACGATTCGAAGAAACTCACTGAGGCCAAACGCGAGGCGCTGTTCGACGAGATCTGCGAAAAGGCCCTGAGCTTCTGCATCGCCCGCGCCGAGGTCGAGGAAATCGACCACCTGAATATCCTGCAAGCCACCATGCTGGCCATGCAACGTGCGGTGGAAGGCCTGCACATTACCCCCAAGCTGGCCTTGATCGATGGCAACCGCTGCCCGAAGCTGGCCGTGCCGGCGTCGCCTGTGGTCAAGGGCGATAGCCAGGTGCCGGCCATTGCGGCGGCATCGATCCTGGCCAAAGTAACCCGTGATCGGGAAATGAGCGCATTCGAACTGATCTACCCAGGGTATGGCATCGGCGGGCACAAGGGTTACCCGACTCCCGTGCACCTTGAGGCGCTCGCGCGCCTGGGGCCTACGCCCATTCATCGGCGTTCGTTTGCCCCGGTGCGGGCGGCGTGGGAAGCGCGTGAAGGCGTCACCGATTCCCTGATCTGACCTGCCAGGGCTGCTTCGCGGGCTTGCCCGCTGCCGCAGGTGTGGCGTCGCTGCTGGTGGCAGCAATCTCTCGGTGGGAGCGGGGGTGCCCGCGAAGGGCTGCGACGCAGCCCCAAATCCCCTCCCCATTTAAGCTACAATCCCGCCCTTGTCGTTAAGCACTGCTACAGGATCTTCCATGTCGGTTCCCTTCGTTCACCTGCGCGTCCACTCCGAATTCTCGCTGGTCGACGGTCTGGTGCGGATCAAACCGCTGGCCAAGGCGCTAGCCGGGATGAACATGCCAGCGGTGGCGATCACCGACCAGAGCAACATGTGCTCGCTGGTGAAGTTCTACAAAACGGCCATGGGCGCCGGCATCAAACCGATCTGCGGTGCCGACCTGTGGCTGGCCGGTGCCGACCCGGAAGCCCCGCTGTCGCGCATTTGCTTCCTGGCCATGAACCCCCAGGGCTATCGCAACCTCACCGAATTGATCTCGCGGGGCTGGACCGACGGCCAGCGAAACGGCCTGGTCATCCTCCAGCGTGAATGGATCGCCCCCGCCAGCGAAGGCCTGATTGCCCTGTCTGCGGGCAAGGAAGGCGACATCGGCATGGCCTTGCTCAATGGTCGAGACGATGAAGCCCAAGCCCTGCTGCAAGACTGGATGGGCATGTTCCCCGAGCGCTTCTATGTAGAAGTACAGCGCACCAATCGCGCCCGCGACGAAGAATACGTGCACGCTGCGGTAGCCCTGGCCGACAAGTTTGGCGCGCCGCTGGTGGCCACCAACGACGTGCGTTTCATCAAGCAGTCGGACTTCGACGCCCACGAAACCCGTGTATGCATCGGCGAAGGCTGGACCCTCGACGACCCACGCCGCCCGCGTGGCTACAGCGACCAGCAGTACCTGAAGTCGGCCGAGGAAATGGCCGAGTTGTTCAGCGACCTGCCCGACGCCATCGCCAACACGGTCGAAATCGCCAAGCGCTGCAACATCCAGGTGCAGTTGGGCAAATACTTCCTGCCTGACTTCCCGACGCCCAACGGCATGGGCATCGACGATTACCTGCGGCATGTGTCCTACGAGGGCCTTGAAGAGCGCCTGGCGGTGCTGTGGCCGAAAGACACCACGCCCAATTACGAAGAGAAGCGCCAGGTTTACCTCGACCGCCTGAAGTTCGAGCTGGATATCATCATCCAGATGGGCTTCCCCGGTTACTTCCTGATCGTCATGGACTTCATCAAGTGGGCCAAGAACAACGATGTGCCGGTCGGCCCGGGGCGGGGGTCGGGTGCCGGCTCGCTGGTGGCCTACGTACTGAAGATCACCGACCTTGACCCGCTGGCCTATGACCTGCTGTTCGAGCGCTTCCTGAACCCTGAACGTGTTTCCATGCCCGACTTCGACGTCGACTTCTGCATGGACGGCCGCGACCGGGTCATCGACTACGTGGCCGAGGCCTACGGCCGTAACGCGGTAAGCCAGATCATCACCTTCGGTACCATGGCCGCCAAGGCGGTGGTGCGTGACGTGGCGCGGGTGCAGGGCAAGTCCTACGGCCTGGCCGATCGCCTGTCGAAGATGATCCCGTTCGAAGTGGGCATGACCCTGGAGAAGGCCTACGAGCAGGAAGAAATCCTGCGCGACTTCCTCAAAAGCGACGAAGACGGCCGCGAAATCTGGGACATGGCCCTGAAGCTGGAAGGTGTGACCCGGGGTACCGGCAAGCACGCCGGTGGTGTGGTTATCGCGCCGACCAAGCTTACCGATTTTTCGCCGATCGCTTGTGATGAAGAAGGCGGTGGCCTGGTCACCCAGTTCGACAAGGATGACGTCGAGGCCGCCGGCCTGGTGAAGTTCGACTTCCTCGGCCTGCGTACCCTGACCATCATCAAGTGGGCGATGGAGATCATCAACCGCGAGCAGGCCAAGAACAACCTGCCCGACTTGAACATCGACTTCATCCCGCTGGATGACCGCAAGACCTACGAGCTGTTGCAGAAGGCCGAAACCACGGCCGTGTTCCAGCTTGAATCGCGGGGCATGAAGGAGCTGATCAAGAAGCTCAAGCCCGACTGCCTGGAAGACCTCATCGCACTGGTGGCACTGTTCCGCCCCGGCCCGCTGCAATCGGGCATGGTGGACGACTTCATCAACCGCAAGCACGGCCGCGCCGAGCTGGCCTACCCACATGCGGACTACCAGTACGAAGGCCTCAAACCGGTACTGGCGCCCACCTACGGCATCATCCTGTACCAGGAACAGGTGATGCAGATCGCCCAGGTGATGGCAGGCTATACCCTGGGCGGTGCCGACATGCTGCGCCGGGCGATGGGTAAGAAAAAGCCCGAGGAAATGGCCAAGCAGCGCGGTGGTTTCATCGAAGGTTGCGTGGCCAACAATATCGATGCGGACCTGGCTGGTAACATCTTCGACCTGGTAGAAAAGTTCGCCGGTTACGGTTTCAACAAATCTCACTCCGCAGCCTATGGCCTGGTGTCCTACCAGACCGCCTGGCTGAAAACCCACTACCCGGCGCCATTCATGGCTGCGGTACTGTCGGCGGATATGCACAACACCGACAAGGTGGTGGTGCTGGTAGAAGAAGTTCGCAGCATGAAGTTGCGGCTGGACGCGCCAGACGTGAACTTCTCCGACTTCAAGTTCACCGTCAACAACGACGGCCGTATCGTCTACGGCCTGGGTGCCATCAAGGGCGTCGGCGAAGGCCCGGTGGAAGCAATCGTCGAGGCCCGTGCCCAGGGCGGCCCGTTCAAGGACCTGTTCGACTTCTGTGACCGCATCGATCTCAAACGGGTGAACAAGCGTACCCTCGATGCGCTGGTGCGCAGCGGCGCGCTGGACCGGCTGGGCCCGCACTTCCATGACGAGATAAAGGCCTACCAGGCCAACATCGACATCAACCGTGCGACCTTGCTCTCGGCGCTGGGTGAGGCCATCAAGGCTGCCGAGCAAGCGGCCCACACCGCTGACAGCGGTCACGTCGATCTGTTCGGCAGCATGTTCGACGAGGCGCAAGTCGACGTCTATGCCAACCACCGCAAGGTCCGCGAGCTGACCCTCAAGGAGCGCTTGAAGGGCGAAAAAGACACCCTTGGCCTGTACCTGACCGGCCACCCGATCGACGAGTACGAGACCGAGATCCGCCGCTTCGCCCGCCAGCGCATCATCGACCTCAAGCCGTCGCGCGAAACCCAGACCATCGCCGGCATGATCATCGCCTTGCGGGTGATGAAGAACAAAAAGGGCGACAAGATGGGCTTCGTTACCCTGGATGACCGCTCCGGGCGCATAGAGGCTTCCCTGTTCGCAGATGCCTACATCGCGGCACAGTCCTTGCTGCAGGCCGATGCCATGGTGGTGGTCGAAGGCGAGGTCAGCAACGACGACTTCTCCGGCGGCCTGCGCCTGCGGGTTAAGCAGGTCATGACCATGGAAGACGCACGCACCAAGCTGGCCGAGAGCCTGCGCCTGAAAGTGGCGCACGATGCCCTGAAGGGCGACCGGCTGAAGTGGCTGGGTGAGCTGATCACCCGCCATCGCGGTGCTTGCCCGATCACCCTGGAGTACACCGGCAGCGACGCCAAGGCCATGCTGCAGTTCGGCGAGCAGTGGGCGATCGACCCGGCCGACGGGCTGATTCAGGCGCTGCGTGACCAGTTCGGGCGTGAGAACGTCTTCCTGCAATATCGTTGAACCGACAAAACATTTAATCTCGACCTGAATGCGCCTGATCCCTTAAGGTATGGCGCCAAACGGATCAACCGGCCGGCCGCCTGGCCGTAGACCCAAGACGGATGACTATGAACCCGAATTTTCTCGATTTCGAACAGCCGATTGCCGACCTGCAAGCCAAGATCGAAGGCCTGCGCCTGGTAGGTAACGACAACTCGCTGAACATCAGCGATGAAATTGCCCGTCTGCAAGACAAGAGCAACACCCTGACCGAAAGCATCTTCGGCAACCTGACCAGCTGGCAGATCGCCCGCCTGGCCCGTCACCCACGTCGTCCTTATACCCTGGACTACCTGGAGCACATCTTCACCGAGTTCGAAGAGCTGCACGGTGACCGCCACTTCTCCGATGACGCTGCCATCGTAGGCGGTACCGCCCGCCTGGACGGCAAGCCAGTCATGGTCATTGGTCATCAGAAGGGCCGCGAAGTACGCGAGAAGGTGCGTCGCAACTTCGGCATGCCGCGCCCGGAAGGCTACCGCAAGGCTTGCCGCCTGATGGAGATGGCCGAGCGCTTCAAAATGCCGATCCTGACCTTCATCGACACCCCAGGTGCATACCCAGGCATCGACGCCGAGGAGCGCAACCAGAGCGAGGCAATCGCCTGGAACCTGCGCGTGATGGCGCGCCTGAAAACCCCGATCATCGCCACCGTGATCGGTGAGGGTGGTTCTGGCGGTGCACTGGCCATCGGCGTGTGCGACCAACTGAACATGCTGCAGTACTCCACCTACTCGGTGATCTCGCCGGAAGGCTGCGCTTCGATCCTGTGGAAGACTGCCGACAAAGCCGCTGACGCCGCCGAGGCAATGGGCATCACTGCCGAGCGCCTGAAGAGCTTGAACATTGTCGACAAGGTCATCCAGGAGCCGCTGGGCGGCGCCCACCGTGACCCGGCCAAGATGTCGGAAGCCATCCGTGCCGACCTGGTGCAGCAACTGGACATGCTCGGCAAGTTCGACAACGACGCGCTGCTGGCACGCCGTTACGAGCGCCTGATGAGCTACGGCCTCTGATAGCGAGATGACGGGCACCGGCTTTGCCGGTGTTCGCGGGCACGCCCGCTTGCACAGGTAATGCTCTACCCTCGGGGCTAGCGGCATACTTGTGGGAGCGGGCGTGCCCGCGAATGCTTTGTTGAATCGAGCGAGGGCTAGATGATCAACCTCAACCCCTGGCTCAATGCCCCCAACTGGTACATCGCCTACTCCGGCGGCCTCGACTCCACCGTCCTCATGCACCTGCTGGCTGACTACGCCCGCAACCACGCGTCCCCCCCGTTGCGCGCCATTCATGTCCATCACGGCCTGCAAACCGCCGCTGACGCCTGGCCTGCCCATTGCCAAGCCATCTGCGACAATCTCGGCGTCGAACTCCAGGTCATCCACGTCCAGGTCAGCCCTAGCGCGAGTGTCGAACAGGCCGCTCGCGACGCCCGCTATGCCGCTTTCAAGCAAACGCTCGGCCCTGGCGACATCCTGTTCACCGGCCAGCACCGCGACGACCAGGCTGAAACCCTGCTGTTCCGCCTGCTGCGCGGCGCCGGTCTGCGTGGCCTTGCGGCAATGCCGGGGCAGCGGGCGCTAGGGCAGGGCAGCCTGGCCAGGCCGTTGCTGGGGTGTGCCCGGCAACAGTTGCAGGACTACGCCAGCGCCCACCGGCTGGCCTGGATCGAAGACCCGTCGAACACTGACACACATTTCGCCCGCAACTACCTGCGCGGCGAGGTGTTCCCGCGCTTGCAACAACGTTGGCCACAAGCCAGTCAGAACCTCGCCCGCGCTGCAGAGCACTTGGGGGAGGCCCTGGGCCTGTTGGACGAACTGGCCCAGGCCGACCTGGCGCGCGCGCAGGAGGGGGCACCCGCCGCGTGGTCGGCGCTACCATCGCTCGGCCTGGCTGCCCTGGCGACGCTTTCGCCGTCCCGTCAACGCAATGCCTTGCAATATTGGCTGAGCCAGCGCACCCGTTTGCCCGACACGCGGCATTGGGCTGGCTGGGCAGACCTGCGCGATGCCGGCGCCGATGCCCAGCCAGTCTGGTCGCTTGCCGATGGGCGGTTGCTGCGTAGCCAAGGGCGCGTCTGGTGGTTGAGTGGCGATTGGCTGAAGACACCCACCGGCCAGCTGGCCTGGGCTGATCCTGACGAGCCGTTGCTGTTGCCGGGCAATGGTAGTGTGCGTCTTGTTGGCGCAGGCCAGCTCGATGGGTTGCGCATCGCCTACCGCCTGGGTGGTGAAATGCTGGAGATCCCCGGCCGTGGACGGCGCGACCTCAAGCGCCTGCTCAACGAGCAGCAAGTGCCGCATTTCCTGCGTTCGCGCCTGCCGCTGCTGTATCGGGGCGAACGCCTGCTGGCAGTGGCCAACTTGCCCAGGCAGGTGCAGGCGGATTGCCAGCTGCATTGGCAGTTACCGACGAACGCGCAAGGTTTGAGCTGAAGGGTACATTCCGGTAGACTACCCTCCCTTCTTGATACAACTTCTGTGGGTTCCGCGAAAACACAGGGGTTGCCGATTACCAAGCAGTTTTTTGCTGGGCTGATTCTGGAAATGACGAGCGAGCTCCATGCCGGGGATACCCCTGGTCTGTACAGACGCGGCAGTTTTTCGAGATGCACTGTGATTGACGCAGGTGATCGGGGGCTTCGGCCTTCCTTCGCTTTCTCCGGCGGCGCTGGCCGCCTTAACGCAGACTTCTAGGGTTTTTCATGACGCGCTACATATTCGTCACGGGCGGTGTTGTTTCTTCATTGGGGAAAGGCATTGCCTCGGCTTCCCTGGCGGCCATCCTGGAAGCGCGGGGCCTGAAGGTCACCATGCTCAAGCTGGATCCGTACATCAACGTCGATCCGGGCACCATGAGCCCGTTCCAGCATGGTGAAGTGTTCGTCACCCACGATGGCGCCGAGACCGACCTCGACCTGGGCCACTACGAGCGGTTCATCCGCACCACCATGACCCAGAACAACAACTTCACCACCGGCCGTATCTACGAGCACGTGCTGCGCAAGGAGCGCCGTGGTGATTACCTGGGCGCGACCATCCAGGTCATCCCGCACATCACCGACGAAATCAAGCGTCGCATCATCAAGGGCGCCGGCGATGCCGACGTGGCCCTGGTGGAAATCGGCGGTACCGTGGGTGACATCGAGTCGCAGCCGTTCCTCGAGGCCATTCGCCAGCTGCGCGTCGAAGTGGGCTCCAAGCGTGCCATGCTGATGCACCTGACCCTGGTCCCGTACATCGCCACCGCTGGCGAAACCAAGACCAAGCCGACCCAGCACTCGGTCAAGGAGCTGCGCTCCATCGGCCTGCAGCCTGATGTGCTGATCTGCCGCTCCGACCACCCGGTCGATGCCTCGTCGCGTCGCAAGATCGCGCTGTTCACCAACGTTGAAGAGCGTGCGGTGATTTCGCTGGAAGACGTCGACACCATCTACAAGATCCCGGGCGTACTGCATGCACAGGGCCTGGACGACTTCGTCGTCGAGCGCTTCGGCCTGCAGTGCAATGGCGCCGACCTGTCCGAGTGGGACAAAGTGGTCGATGCCAAGCTCAACCCAGAGCACGAAGTGACCATTGCCATGGTCGGCAAGTACATGGAACTGCTGGATGCGTACAAGTCGCTGATCGAGGCAATGAGCCACGCCGGCATCACCAACCGCACCAAGGTCAACCTGCGCTACATCGACTCGGAAGACATCGAGAACCAGGGCACCAGCCTGCTCGAAGGCGCCGATGCCATCCTGGTGCCTGGCGGTTTCGGCCTGCGCGGCGTGGAAGGCAAGATTACCGCGGTGCAATACGCCCGTGAGAACAAGGTGCCGTACCTGGGTATCTGCCTGGGCATGCAAGTGGCGGTGATTGAGTTCGCCCGTAACGTGATGGGTTGGAAAGACGCCAACTCCACCGAATTCGACCGTAACAGCGGCCACCCTGTGGTCGGCCTGATCACCGAGTGGGCCGATGCCACCGGTGCCGTCGAGACCCGCGACGAGGCTTCCGACCTGGGCGGTACCATGCGCCTGGGTGCTCAGGACTGCCAGCTGGCTGCCGGTTCCAAGGTGCACGACTGCTACGGCAAGGACGTGATCACCGAGCGTCACCGTCACCGCTACGAAGTGAACAACAACCTGCTGCCGCAGCTGGTCGACGCAGGCCTGGTGGTTTCCGGTCGTTCCGAAGACGGCGCGCTGGTGGAAGTGGTCGAGTCCAAGGACCACCCATGGTTCGTCGCTTGCCAGTTCCACCCGGAATTCACTTCGACCCCACGTGACGGCCACCCGCTGTTCAGTGGTTTCGTCAAGGCAGCTCTGGCTCAGAAGAACAAGGCCTGATCAATGACCCAGAAGATCATTCGCGTCGGTAACATCGAGATCGCCAACGACAAGCCGTTCGTCCTGTTCGGCGGCATGAACGTCCTGGAATCCCGTGACCTGGCAATGAAGGTCTGCGAAGAGTATGTGCGGGTTACCGAAAAGCTCGGTATCCCGTATGTGTTCAAGGCCAGCTTCGACAAGGCCAACCGTTCGTCGGTGACGTCCTACCGTGGCCCAGGCATGGAAGAAGGGCTGAAGATCTTCGAAGAGATCAAGCGCACCTTCAACGTGCCGGTGATTACCGACGTACACGAGCCTTACCAGGCCGAGCCCGTCGCCAAGGTGTGCGACATCATCCAGTTGCCGGCTTTCCTGTCGCGGCAGACTGACCTGGTGGTGGCCATGGCCAAGACCGGCGCGGTGATCAACATCAAGAAGGCCCAGTTCCTCGCCCCCCAGGAAATGAAACACATCCTGGCCAAGTGCGAAGAGGCCGGTAATGACCAGTTGATCCTCTGCGAGCGTGGTTCGAGCTTCGGCTACAACAACCTGGTGGTGGACATGCTCGGCTTCGGCATCATGAAGCAGTTCGAGTACCCGGTGTTCTTCGACGTGACCCACGCCCTGCAAATGCCGGGTGGCCGCAGCGATTCGGCGGGTGGCCGCCGTGCCCAGGTCACCGACCTGGCCAAGGCCGGCATGAGTCAGGGCCTGGCCGGGCTGTTCCTCGAGGCCCACCCCGACCCGGACAACGCCAAGTGCGATGGCCCATGCGCCCTGCGCCTGGACAAACTGGAGCCGTTCCTGGCCCAGCTCAAGCAATTGGACGACCTGGTGAAAAGTTTTCCGACGGTAGAAACCGCGTAAAGCTCATTTCTCGGGTAAAGTACCGCCCGATCCACCCCTGGCCAGTCGGTCAGGGGCTCCCTTCACCTGGCCTGCCCAAAGCAAGTCCGCCCGGTGAACGGCAAGAATTTCCTAAGCTAAGTTGTTTTCGTCAAATTCTGGAGTGCTTACAACAATGGCAAAAATCGTCGACATCAAAGGTCGTGAAGTTCTCGATTCGCGTGGCAACCCCACCGTGGAAGCCGATGTACTGCTCGACAACGGCATCATCGGCAGCGCTTGCGCGCCGTCCGGTGCTTCCACCGGCTCGCGCGAAGCGCTGGAGCTGCGTGATGGCGACAAGAGCCGTTACCTGGGCAAGGGCGTGCTGAAGGCCGTCGCCAACATCAACGGCCCGATCCGTGAGCTGCTGCTGGGCAAGGACCCTTCCGACCAGAAGGCCCTGGACCGCGCCATGATCGAACTGGACGGTACCGAGAACAAGGCCAAGCTGGGCGCCAACGCCATCCTGGCTGTTTCCCTGGCTGCCGCCAAAGCTGCCGCCCAGGACCAGGACCTGCCGCTGTACGCGCACATCGCCAACCTGAACGGCACTCCTGGCCAGTACTCGATGCCGGTGCCGATGATGAACATCATCAACGGTGGCGAGCACGCCGACAACAACGTCGACATCCAGGAGTTCATGGTTCAGCCGGTTGGCGCCAAGACCTTCTCCGACGGCCTGCGCATGGGTACCGAAATCTTCCACCACCTCAAAGCCGTGCTCAAGGCCCGCGGCCTGAACACCGCCGTAGGTGATGAAGGTGGTTTCGCGCCTAACCTGGCTTCCAACGAAGACGCCCTGGGCGCCATCGCCGAAGCGGTCGAAAAAGCCGGCTACAAGCTGGGCACCGACGTGACCCTGGCCCTGGACTGCGCGGCTTCCGAATTCTACGAAGACGGCAAGTACAACCTGTCCGGCGAAGGCAAGTCGTTCGACGCCGAAGGTTTCGCCGAGTATCTGAAAGGCCTGACCGAGCGCTTCCCGATCATCTCGATCGAAGACGGCCTGGACGAGTCCGACTGGGCTGGCTGGAAAATCCTCACCGACAAGATCGGTGAAAAAGTCCAGCTGGTCGGTGACGACCTGTTCGTGACCAACACCAAGATCCTCAAGGAAGGCATCGAGAAGGGCATCGGTAACTCGATCCTGATCAAGTTCAACCAGATCGGCTCGCTGACCGAAACCCTGGAAGCGATCCAGATGGCCAAGGCTGCTGGCTACACTGCAGTGATCTCGCACCGTTCCGGTGAAACCGAAGACTCGACCATTGCCGACCTGGCCGTGGGTACTGCCGCGGGTCAGATCAAGACCGGTTCGCTGTGCCGTTCCGACCGCGTTTCCAAGTACAACCAGCTGCTGCGCATCGAAGAGCAACTGGGCGCCAAAGCGGTTTACCGTGGTCGTGCCGAGTTTCGCGGCTAAGCAAGAGATGGTAAAAAGACAGCAGCCGGAGCGGTAGGAACGTTCGTACTGAACTTAACTACGTTCCAACGGGTTTCTGTCAACGAAGCCTGGCCTCGGCCAGGCTTCGTGCTATTCGAGGCCCCGTAAAAAAGTATGCGGCAGCCTTTTTAACCTGGATAACGTGATGCGCAGTCCCTATTGGGTGTTCCTCGTTCTGCTCCTGCTGCTGGGTGGCCTGCAGTACCGCCTGTGGGTGGGTAACGGCAGCCTGGCGCAAGTGACCGAGCTGAAGCAGCAGATTGCCGACCAGCATGCCGAAAACGAGCGCTTGCTTGAGCGTAACCGCGTGCTCGATGCCGAAGTGCTGGAGCTGAAAAAAGGCATGGAGACCGTTGAAGAACGGGCTCGCCATGAATTGGGGATGGTCAAAGAGGGCGAAACCCTCTTCCAGTTGCCACAGAAATGATCAATACCTTGCCGGCCTTCTGGGCCGTGATTCCTGCTGCGGGCGTTGGTGCCCGCATGGCTGCCGACCGCCCCAAGCAATACCTGGAGCTGGCTGGGCAGACCCTTCTCGAGCACAGCCTCGATTGTTTTCTTGGCCACCCGGCGCTTGCAGGGGTGGTAGTCAGCATTGCCGATGACGACCCGTATTGGCCTGGCCTGCGCTACGCCAGCGACCCGCGCATCCAGCGCGCGGCAGGTGGGCGTGAGCGCGCTGACTCGGTGCTCAACGCCTTGCTGGTGCTGCATGCCCAAGGGGCCTCGGACAGCGATTGGGTACTGGTGCACGATGCCGCGCGGCCAAACCTGGCGCGCAGCGACCTGGACAAGCTGTTGTCGGAATTGGCAGACGATCCGGTGGGTGGCCTGCTGGCGGTGCCGGCGCGCGATACCCTCAAGCGTGCCGATGGCAATGGCCGGGTGAGCGCTACCGTGGACCGCAGCACCATCTGGCAGGCGTATACGCCGCAGATGTTCCGCCTGGGTGCGTTGCACCGTGCGTTGGCCGAGTGCCTGGTGTCGGATGTCGTGGTGACCGATGAGGCTTCGGCCATCGAGTGGTCCGGTCAAGCGCCGCGGCTGGTTGAAGGGCGAAGTGACAACATCAAGGTGACCCGGCCGGAAGACCTGGAGTGGTTGCGCCAGCGTTGGGCAGGGCGTCGCTAAGGCTTTGGACCAGTGCTGGCTTCTTCGCGGGCATGCCCGCGAAAGGGCCAGTACAAGCAGCGCACTCCTTCAGCCGAGACGATATTCCGGCAACCCCGCCAACCCTTCCTTCAGGTAATCCACCAACCGCCGTACCTTCGGCGAAAGGTGCCGCTGCTGCGGATATAGCGCCCATACCGCTGTATTTGGTGGCTGGTGCGCCTCTAGCAGTGACACCAGCGCACCGTTGTTCAGGTGTTCCAGCACGTAATAATCCGGCAGTTGGCACAACCCTATCCCTTGCAACGCCGCATCCAGCACCGCCTGCCCACTGTTGCAGCGCCAATTGCCCTGCACCCGCTGGCTGATTTCACGGCCATCCTGCTGCAATGCCCACAAATCCGAACTGCCCACCAGGCAATTGTGCCGCGCCAGCTCCGAAAGGCTGTGTGGTCGGCCATAGCGCTCGAGATAGGCCGGCGAGGCGCACAGGTACATGCGCCTGGGTGCCAGGCGGGTGGCCACCAGCCGAGAGTCGGCCAGCCTGCCCAGGCGGATGGCCAGGTCCATGCCTTCATGCAGCAGGTCGAGGGTATGGTTGCTTAGTTCCACATCCACCCGCAGTTGCGGATACAGCGCCATGAACCGCGTTACCAGTGGCACGATGAAGCGCTCGCCATAGGCTACCGCGCAGGTCATGCGCAGCAAACCCTTGGGCTCGCTGGCCAGGTCGCCCATGGCGCGCAGGGCTTCCTCGCGGCCATCCTGCAGGCGCTGGCAATGCTGCAGAAAGGTCTGCCCGGCCTCGCTCAGGGTTACCCGGCGGGTGCTGCGGTACAGCAGGCGCGTCTGCAGGCGCTCCTCCAGGCGAGCGATCTGCCGGCTGATATGTGACGAAGATACTCCCAGCCGTTCAGCGGCCGCGGTGAACTGGCCTGATTCGGCTACGGCGACGAATTCGTCGATGCCTTCCCAGCGGCTGCTCATTGATTATCCCTGTATGGCAATAATGTTTTGTCTTTGCCCGGATTATTCATCAAAAGCGGCTGAATTACACTGCAAGTCTGAATCGACCCTCTGTCTGGAGACCTTTGATGATCAAGTCCCGTGCTGCCGTAGCCTTCGAGGCCAAGAAACCCCTGGAAATCGTCGAAGTCGACGTGGCCATGCCCAAGGCCGGTGAAGTGCTGCTGCGCGTGGTCGCCAGCGGTGTTTGCCATACCGACGCCTACACCCTGTCCGGGGCGGACCCGGAGGGTATCTTCCCGTCGATTCTCGGCCACGAAGGCGGCGCGATCGTCGAAGCGGTAGGCGAGGGCGTGACCTCGGTAGCCGTGGGTGACCACGTGATCCCGCTGTATACCCCGGAATGCGGCAAGTGCAAGTTCTGCCTCTCGGGCAAGACCAACCTGTGTCAGGCCATTCGTGCCACCCAGGGCAAAGGCCTGATGCCGGACGGCACCACGCGTTTCTCGTACAAGGGCCAGCAGCTGTTCCACTACATGGGCACGTCGACCTTCTCCGAGTACACCGTGCTGCCGGAAATCTCCGTAGCCAAAATCCAGAAGGAAGCCCCCCTGGAAAAGGTCTGCCTGCTGGGCTGTGGCGTCACTACCGGTATCGGCGCGGTGCTCAACACCGCCAAGGTCAAGCCGGGTGACACCGTGGCCATCTTCGGCCTCGGCGGTATCGGCCTGTCGGCGGTGATCGGTGCGGTCAAGGCCAAGGCCTCGCGTATCATCGCCATCGACATCAACCCGGCCAAGTTCGAAATCGCCCGTCAACTGGGTGCCACCGACTGCGTCAACCCGAAAGACTACGACCGCCCGATCCAGGAAGTGATTGTCGACCTCACCGACGGTGGCGTGGACTTCTCCTTCGAGTGCATCGGCAACGTGCAACTGATGCGCGCGGCCCTGGAATGCTGCCACAAGGGCTGGGGCGAGTCGGTGATCATTGGTGTGGCGGGTGCCGGCCAGGAAATCGCCACCCGTCCGTTCCAGCTGGTTACCGGCCGGGTATGGCGCGGTTCGGCGTTCGGCGGCGTGCGAGGCCGCAGCGAGCTGCCAAGCTACGTGGAAATGTCCGAGAAGGGCGAAATCCCGCTGGACACCTTCATCACCCACACCATGGGCCTGGAAGACATCAACAAGGCCTTCGACCTGATGCATGAAGGTAAGAGCATCCGTAGCGTGATCCACTTCTGAGGTACGCCATGAGCCTGGATAACATCTCCTGCCAGAAGAGCTTCGGCGGCTGGCACAAGCGTTACCGGCATCACTCCAAGGTGCTGGGTTGCGACATGGTGTTCGCCGTGTACCTGCCGCCGCAGGCCGAACAGGGTGAGAAGCTGCCGGTGCTGTACTGGCTCAGTGGCCTCACCTGTACCGACGAGAACTTCATGCAGAAGGCCGGCGCTCAGCGCCTGGCCGCCGAGCTTGGGCTGATCATCGTCGCCCCCGACACCAGCCCGCGTGGCGAGCAGGTGCCGGGCGACCCGGATGGCGCGTGGGACTTCGGCCTTGGGGCCGGCTTCTACCTCAACGCCACCCAGCAGCCCTGGGCCCAGCATTACCGCATGCATGACTATGTGGTACAGGAGTTGCCAGCCCTGATCGAAGCGCACTTCCCGGCGTCGGGCGAGCGCAGCATCAGCGGCCACTCCATGGGCGGGCATGGCGCGCTGGTGTGCGCCTTGCGCAACCCAGGGCGCTACCGTTCGGTGTCGGCGTTTTCCCCCATCAGCAACCCGATGGATTGCCCGTGGGGCGAGAAAGCTTTCAGCCGCTACCTGGGTGAAGATCGGGCGCGCTGGCGCGAGTGGGATGCCAGCGTGTTGCTGGCCGAAACCCCTGCCGGCGAGTGCCCGCCGTTGCTGGTTGACCAGGGCGACCGTGACGACTTTCTCGAGAAACAGCTCAAGCCCGAAGCGCTGGAGCAGGCCGCACGCAAAGGGGGCCATGCACTGACCCTGCGCCTGCAGCCGGGCTATGACCATAGCTACTACTTCATTGCCAGCTTCATCGAGGAGCACCTGCGCCATCATGCGGTGGCACTGGGGCGGGTGTAGCACCCTGGGCCAAAAGCCGCCAAACCCGCTGCAAAGCAGGTAGAATCACGCCCTGACTCATTCAGGGCGTTTTTCTATGCGTATTGGCCATGGCTACGATGTGCACCGTTTCTGCGACGGTGATTTCATTACCTTGGGCGGGGTGCGTATCCCCCACAAATACGGCCTGCTGGCCCATTCCGACGGCGACGTGCTGCTGCACGCCCTGAGCGATGCCTTGCTGGGCGCCGCGGCGCTGGGCGACATCGGCAAGCACTTCCCCGACACAGACCCGCAGTTCAAGGGGGCCGACAGCCGAGCGCTGCTGCGCCATGTGGTCGGCATCGTCAGGGCCAAGGGCTGGAAGGTCGGCAATGTCGACGCCACCATCGTCGCGCAGGCGCCGAAGATGGCCCCGCACATCGAGACCATGCGCCAGCTGATCGCCGAAGACCTGCAGGTCGAGCTCGACCAGGTCAACGTCAAGGCCACCACGACTGAAAAGCTGGGCTTCACCGGCCGCGAGGAGGGGATTGCCGTGCATTCGGTCGCCCTGCTGTTGCCAGCATGACCGAACTGGAACTGCTGGGCCCGCGCGCATCGGGCGAACCGTTGGGCACCGCCGTACTCAAGGCGGTGGCCGAGGATTTCCAGGTCGACGAAGTGCTGGATATCCCTCTGGCGGGGCAGGGCGAGCACCTGTGGCTGTGGGTCGAGAAGCGTGACCTGAACACCGAAGAGGCCGCCCGCCGCCTGGCCCGTGCCGCAGGCGTGCCCGTGCGCAGCATCAGCTATGCCGGCCTGAAGGACCGCCAGGCGCTGACCCGCCAGTGGTTCAGCCTGCACCTGCCGGGCAAGGCCGACCCGGACCTGTCGCGGGCCGAGGATGCCAGCCTGCGTGTGCTCAAGCAGGTGCGCCACCTGCGCAAGCTCCAGCGCGGCGCGCATTCGGCCAACGGTTTTACCCTGCGCCTGACGGCTCTGGCAGCCGATCACCAGGCGCTGGACACGCGCCTGGAACAGCTGAAGCAGAACGGTGTGCCCAACTATTTTGGCACCCAGCGCTTCGGCCACGGCGGTGGTAACGTGCATGACGCCCTCGAGTGGGCTGCCCGCAAGGCTTTGCCTGAGCAGCGCAACGTGCGTTCGCGGCTGCTTTCGGCTGGGCGCAGCTTCCTGTTCAATCAACTGCTGGCTGCGCGTGTCGCTGACGGCAGCTGGGCTCGCGCCCAGGTCGGCGACCTGCTGGCGTTCACTGACAGCCGTAGTTTCTTCCCGGCCGGTGAGGCGGAATGTGCCGACCCGCGCCTGGCGATTCTCGATCTGCACCCGACTGGCCCTATGTGGGGCGAGGGCGCCTCGCCTGCTGGCGCAGCCACTGCCCAGCTGGAAAACGCCGTTGGCGCACGGCAGCCGGCACTTTGCCAGTGGTTGGCCCAGGCGGGCATGGATCACGAACGGCGAATTCTGCGGCTCCCTATTGGCGGCCTGACGTGGCATTATCCCGAGCCTGATATCCTGCAACTGGAATTCGTCCTGCCGGCCGGATGCTTCGCCACCGTGGTGGTGCGTGAAGTCGTGGATCTGGTGTCGGCAGGGCAGACGGACAGCCCATGCGTATTCTGATTTCGAACGACGACGGTGTTACCGCACCCGGCATCGCCGCGTTGCACGCTGCGCTGGCGGATTACGCCGAGTGCGCGGTGATCGCCCCGGATCAAGACAAGAGCGGCGCCAGCAGTTCGCTGACGCTGGACCGGCCACTGCACCCGCAGACCCTGGCCAACGGCTTCATCAGCCTCAACGGCACGCCAACCGACTGTGTGCACCTGGGCCTCAATGGGTTGTTGCCACAGGCGCCAGACATGGTCGTGTCGGGGATCAACCTCGGTGCCAACCTGGGCGACGACGTGCTGTATTCGGGTACGGTCGCTGCGGCGTTGGAAGGCCGTTTCCTCGGCGGTACCTCGCTGGCGTTCTCGCTGTTGTCGCGCCAGCCGGACAACCTGCCGACCGCTGCCTATATCGCCCGTCGATTGGTCGAGGCACAGTCGCGCCTGGCGCTGCCGCCCCGCACCGTACTCAACGTCAATATCCCCAACTTGCCGCTGGAGCACATCCGTGGCATCCAGCTCACCCGCCTCGGTCATCGGGCGCGGGCGGCGGCGCCGACCAAGGTGGTCAACCCGCGCGGCAAGGAAGGCTACTGGATTGCCGTGGCCGGTGATGCCGAGGATGGGGGGCCGGGCACCGACTTCCACGCGGTCATGCAGGGCTACGTATCGATCACCCCGCTGCAACTCGATCGCACCTTCAATGATGCCTTCGAGCAGCTCGACGGTTGGCTGGAGGGCCTGCTCTGATGCGCGAGGACGATATGCTGCGGCGTGGTATCGGCATGACCTCCCAGCGTACCCGGGAGCGGCTGATCCAGCGCCTGTGCGAAGAGGGTGTGTCGAATACCAAGGTGCTCGACGTGATCCGTCGTACCCCGCGCCACCTGTTCGTCGACGAGGCGCTGGCACATCGCGCCTATGAAGACACCGCGTTGCCGATCGGCCACAACCAGACCATCTCGCAACCGTTCATGGTTGCCCACATGAGCGAGCTGCTGCTCGAAGCCGGGCCGCTGGACAAGGTGCTGGAAATCGGCACCGGCTCGGGTTACCAGACGGCGATCCTGGCCCAGCTGGTCGAGCGGGTATTCTCGGTGGAGCGCATCAAGGTATTGCAGGATCGGGCCAAAGAACGCCTGGTGGAGCTGAACCTGCGCAACGTGGTGTTCCGCTGGGGCGATGGTTGCGAGGGATGGCCGGCATTGGCGCCGTACAACGGCATCATCGTCACTGCCGTGGCGCCGGAAGTGCCGCAGGCATTGCTCGACCAGCTGGCACCTGGAGGCCGCATGGTCATCCCGGTGGGGCCGGCCGGCGAAGCGCAGCAACTGATGCTGATCGTGCGCGAGGAGCATGGGTTCTCCCGTCGCGTGCTGGGGGCTGTGCGTTTCGTGCCGCTGCTCAATGGTCCGTTGGCCTGAGCCCAGCTTGCATTGGCTGTTTGGGTAGGCACCACGCGGTATTTTTGGGCCTGCAGCGAATTCTTGCCGCTTCGCCCTGTCTATCTGGCGGGGCGAAGCGCCAGCGTACACCGGGGCTTTGCAACAGCCTATTGCTCCAGTCTGCCAATACCGGCTGGCTTGGTTATAATTGCAACAATATTGCATTTCTTGTCTTCATATCGTTTTCGGCACCATGAGGGGAGCGCGGGTGGGTCACACAGTCATTCGGCAGCGCAAGGACGGGTCAGGTTTCAAGCTTCTGGTGATTGCATTGGCCATGGGCACGCTACTGGTGGGTTGCTCGAGCACCAGCAGCAACAGCGCGCGGGTGGTCGACCGCAACAACAGCGTGCCCAAGCGCCCGGCGGTGACTTCCGGGCAATACATCGTCAAGCCTGGCGACACCCTGTTCTCCATCGCCTTCCGTTATGGCTGGGACTACAAGGAGCTGGCCGCACGCAACGGTATCCCGGCGCCTTACACCATCCGCCCGGGCCAAGCGATTCGTTTCAGCAGCGGTTCTAGCAGCAGTACCACGGTGGTATCCAACCCTTCCTCGTCGAGCCGCACCACGGTCACGCGGCGGCCTGTGGGCAGCCCCGCCACGGCGCCGGCCAGCACCAGCAAACCAGCTACTCCGGCCCCTTCCACCAGTGCGCCAGTGGTTGCCACCGTGCCGGCTGCGGAGCGCGCGGTAGGCGGCTGGACCTGGCCTGCCAACGGCGTGTTGATTGGAAAATTTGCTTCAAACGGTAGTTTGAATAAAGGCATTGATATCGCCGGTGATTTGGGACAGCCTGTTTTTGCTGCGTCTGATGGTGCGGTGGTTTACGCCGGGAGTGGTTTGAGGGGCTACGGCGAGCTGATCATCATCAAACACAGCGATACCTACGTCAGTGCCTACGGCCATAACCGCAGGCTGTTGGTTCGGGAGGGGCAGCAGGTCAAGGCAGGGCAGTCGATTGCTGAAATGGGGTCTACGGGCACAGATCGGGTGAAGCTGCATTTTGAGATTCGCCGCCAGGGCAAACCCGTCGATCCGCTCCAGTTCCTGCCACGCCGTTGATCGTTGTACCCGGCCTGTTCCTGTGATGTAGAGGGGACAGGCTCAAGCGCTGCCAGGGATAAAGGTGCCGCTCGAGTCTGAGTTCGAACTCAGCAAAGGACTATAACAATGGCTCTCAGTAAAGAAGTGCCGGAGTTTGACATCGACGATGACGTCCTCCTGATGGAGACGGGTATCGTTTTGGAAACGGATGTGGTGTCAGACGAACCTGCTGTATCTTCGGTTCGGACGAGGGCCAAGTCGGGCTCTTCGCTCAAGCAACACAAGTACATCGATTACAGCCGGGCGCTCGATGCCACCCAGCTGTATCTCAACGAGATTGGTTTCTCGCCGCTGCTGTCGCCGGAAGAAGAAGTGCACTTTGCGCGCTTGTCGCAAAAGGGCGATCCTGCCGGCCGCAAGCGCATGATCGAAAGCAACCTGCGCCTGGTTGTAAAAATTGCCCGTCGTTACGTGAACCGTGGCCTGTCGCTGCTCGACCTGATCGAGGAGGGCAACCTGGGGCTGATCCGTGCGGTCGAGAAGTTCGACCCAGAGCGTGGTTTCCGGTTCTCGACCTATGCGACCTGGTGGATTCGCCAGACCATCGAACGGGCGATCATGAACCAGACCCGCACCATCCGCCTACCGATCCATGTGGTCAAGGAACTGAACGTCTACCTGCGCGCTGCACGCGAGCTGACCCAGAAACTCGACCACGAACCCTCGCCAGAAGAAATCGCCACGTTGCTGGAGAAGCCGGTCGCCGAGGTCAAGCGCATGCTTGGCTTGAACGAGCGGGTGTCTTCGGTGGATGTGTCGCTTGGCCCGGACTCGGACAAGACCCTGCTCGACACCTTGACCGACGACCGCCCGACCGACCCGTGCGAGCTGCTGCAGGATGATGACCTGTCGCAGAGCATCGATCAGTGGCTGGGTGAGTTGACCGACAAGCAGCGTGAAGTGGTGGTGCGGCGCTTTGGCCTACGCGGGCATGAGAGCAGTACCCTTGAAGATGTTGGCCTGGAGATCGGCCTGACCCGGGAGCGGGTGCGGCAGATTCAGGTAGAGGGGCTTAAGCGCTTGCGCGAGATCCTGGAGAAGAACGGCTTGTCCAGCGAGTCGTTGTTCCAGTAGCGAAGGCTCGTAACACAAAGCGCCCCGATGACCTCGGGGCGTTTTTGTGTGTGGCTAAAAGAGTTATCCCCATCCGAGATTGCAGGGCTGCAAAGCTGCCTCAAAACCTGGGCATAACAGATATCCAATGTGTATTGCGCTACCCCAGTAACATTCCATGTAAGCCTTTTCTTACTTGTTTTGTAAGCTATCTATGCAAGTCTCAGTAAATCATTGTCGTTTTCAGCCTATGTATTTTCCCAACTCATTGAAAACAATGGCTTATTTTGCTGTGAGGGAATATGTCCCCGGCAATACCTTGTGAGGGTTCGCGCTTGCCCGTCCGGCTCAACCCGCTAGTATTCGAACTGTGCACAGGGACATGCACAGGCTTTCAGGACGAAGGCCAAGGACGTCGCAAGAAGCGATTTCATCAGGATGATGTTTGGGACAAGCAGGGACTACGGAAAAAATGTGGGCGGGTCAAACCGCCCCTTTTTTTTTGCCCGCAGAAAACAAAAAAGGCCCCGAGGGGCCTTTTTCGCATCTGGGCGTTATCAGCGCTCCAGGTCGGCAATCTTGCCAGTCTTGCCATCCCACTCTTCGGCGTCAGGCAAGGCATCCTTACGCTCGGTGATGTTCGGCCAGACTTCCGCCAGTTCGGCGTTCAGCTCGATGAAGTTCTCCATCCCTGCAGGGATTTCGTCTTCCGAGAAGATGGCTTGCGCTGGGCACTCCGGTTCGCACAGGGCGCAGTCGATGCACTCGTCCGGGTGGATGACCAGGAAGTTCGGGCCTTCGTAGAAGCAGTCCACCGGACAGACTTCCACGCAGTCGGTGTATTTGCATTTGATGCAGTTGTCGGTGACGACGAAGGTCATTTCTAATTCTCTCCTCAGGCGACGGCGGCGGCCCTTCCTCTCAGGGCCGCGCGGTTTACAGGTATGTGGCTGCAGGCCAGGCTAATAACCTGCAGCACCAGCAAACCGCGGCGGATTCTATCAGCTTGTAGTGGGCGCCGTTATAACAGGTTCTTTAGTTGATATAGCATTTCGATAGCTTGACGCGGGGTCATGTCGTCCAGCTGCAGCTTGCCCAGCTTCTCGATGGCCGGGTGTGGCAGGCTGGCGAACAGGTCGCTTTGGTGCGGTACCTGCGGCGCATCCTTGGCTTTTGCGGCCGGGGGCTGCTCGTGCGGCAGGCTGGTGGTTTCCAGGCGCCCCAGGTGTTCGCGGGCACGCTGGATGACCACTGTCGGTACGCCGGCCAGTTGCGCCACGGCCAGGCCGTAACTCTGGCTGGCAGGGCCAGGCAGCACGTGGTGCAGGAACACGATGCGTTCGTTGTGCTCGGTGGCGTTCAGGTGCACGTTGGCCACCAGCGGCTCGCTCTCCGGCAGCACGGTCAGTTCGAAGTAGTGCGTGGCGAACAGCGTGTAGGCACGCAGCTGGGCCAGGCGCTCGGCGGCGGCCCAGGCCAGCGACAAGCCGTCGAAGGTGCTGGTGCCGCGGCCGACTTCGTCCATCAGCACCAGGCTGCGGTCGGTGGCGTTATGCAGAATGTTGGCGGTTTCGCTCATCTCGACCATGAACGTCGAGCGCCCGCCGGCCAGGTCATCGCTGGAACCGATGCGGGTGAAGATGCGGTCGACCAGCGACAGCTCGCAGCTGGCCGCCGGCACGAAGCTGCCGATGTGTGCCAGCAGCACGATCAAGGCGGTCTGGCGCATGTAGGTGGACTTACCGCCCATGTTCGGGCCAGTGATGATCAGCATGCGTGTGCTGTTGTCCAGGCCCAGGTCGTTGGCCACGAACGGCGTGGTCAATACCTGCTCCACCACCGGGTGGCGGCCTTGCTCGATGCGCAGGCACGGCTCGTCGACGAAGCGCGGGCAGTTCAGGTCAAGGTTCAGTGCACGTTCGGCCAGGTTGCTGAGTACATCCAGTTCGGCCAGGGCAGCGGCGCTGTCCTGCAGCGGCGCCAGGTGGCTGATGAGGGTTTCCAGCAGGGCGTCGTACAGCATTTTTTCGCGGGCCAGGGCGCGGCTCTTGGCCGACAGTGCCTTGTCCTCGAATGCCTTCAGCTCCGGGGTGATGAAGCGCTCGGCGCCCTTGAGCGTCTGCCGGCGAATGTAGTCGCCTGGGGCCTGCTCGGCCTGCTTGGTCGGCAGCTCGATGAAGTAGCCGTGCACGCGGTTGTAGCCGACCTTGAGGTTGGCAAGGCCTGTGCGAGCCTTTTCCCGGGCTTCCAGGTCGATCAGGAACTGGCCGGCGTTTTCGCTGATCGCCAGCAGGTCGTCCAGCTCATTGTCATAGCCGGCCTTGAGCACGCCGCCGTCGCGGATCACCGCCGGCGGGTTGTCGATGATCGCCCGCTCCAGCAGGCTGGCCAGTTCCGGGTAGGTGCCGGTGATGGCTGCCAGGCGCGCAAGGTGCGGTGCCTCGAGCTCGGTCATGGCGTTCTGCAGCTCGGGCAATGCGCCCAAGGCATCACGCAGGCGCGCCAGGTCGCGCGGGCGGGCATTGCGCAGGCCGATGCGAGCGAGGATCCGCTCGATATCGCCAATTTCCTTCAACTGCGGCTGCAGCTTCTCGAAGCGATAGCTGTCGAGCAGGCAGCGGATCGAATCCTGGCGTGCCTGCAGTACCTTGAGGTCGCGCAGCGGGCGGTTCAGCCAGCGGCTCAGCAGGCGGCTGGCCATGGCGGTCTGGCAGCGGTCGATCACCGACTGAAGGGTGTTGTCGCGCCCGCCGGCCAGGTTGATGTCCAGCTCCAGGTTGCGGCGGCTGGCGCCATCAAGGATGACCGTGTCGTCCAGGCGCTCGTGGCGCAGGCTGCGCAGGTGGGGCAGGGCGGTGCGCTGGGTTTCCTTGGCGTAGGTCAGCAGGCAGCCGGCGGCACCGATGGCCAGGGTCAGCTTGTCGCAGCCGAAGCCTTTGAGGTCTTTGGTCGCGAATTGCTGGCACAGGGCCTTGCGCGCCGAGTCGCGGTCGAAGTCCCACGGTGCGCGGCGGCGGGCGCCAGGGCGTTTCTCCGCAGGCAAATCGCGCGGCCAGTCGTCCGGGATCAACAGCTCGACCGGGTTCAGCCGCTCGAGCTCGGCCAGCAGGTTTTCCCAACCCTTGATCTCCTGCACGCTGAAGTTGCCGCTGGTGATGTCCAGTACGGCCAGGCCGAACAGGCGCTCGTCGCCGAGCAGCGCGGCAATCAGGTTGTCGCGGCGCTCGTCGAGCAGGGCCTCGTCACTGACCGTGCCAGGGGTGATGATGCGCACCACCTGGCGCTCCACCGGGCCCTTGCTGGTTGCTGGGTCGCCAATCTGCTCACAGATCACCACCGATTCGCCCAGCTTGACCAGCTTGGCCAGGTAGCCTTCGAGCGAATGGAACGGGATCCCGCACATGGGAATGGACTGGCCGGCCGACTGACCGCGGGCGGTCAGGGTGATATCCAGCAGTTTCGCGGCTTTTTTCGCATCTTCGTAGAAGATTTCGTAGAAGTCGCCCATGCGGTAGAACATCAGCTGGTCTGGGTGCTGGTTTTTCAGCTTCCAGTACTGCTGCATCATTGGGGTATGGTCGGAAAGACTGGACATTCAAGGCCTTGGAGCTAAGCGTCTATTAGACAATCGCAAAACGTCTAATACTACAGGCTTTTGTCGCCGTCTGCCGCTATCATGAGCCCAAGAAAAGGTAGAGGGCTTCGCTGCTAGGTTCGTCGTTTTTGTACGCTCAAATAGACGTATGTGGTTGACATAGTAATTATCTAATTGATACTTTGATCGTGAGCGCGAAACCAGTTGCCATCCAGCGGCTATAACTGGCGTAGGAACCCCGTCGATGGTTGGATCATCAGCGTAGGGTGAGACCTCCACACCCCTGCTTGAGGGTGTGTATACGAATATCAAGCACGAATTCAGGCCGCTTACGCGGCCTTTTCTTTGCCCGGAACTAAAGCTTCTGGGTGTCGCTGGTAGAGCAGTTCACCGTGGCGGTGCCTGTTCAAGGCTTTGGCATCACAGTGCATGAAATTCCACAGCATTCTGCCGTTCTCCATGGTCACGCTGACCAGCATCTGACGCTTCGACTCGTAGACTCCAATATAGGCAAGCCGGTGAGTGTTGTTCGTGAAGGCGACTTTCCATACCTCGTAAGGGTTGGTGAGCGTGTCCATCGCAAGCCCAACGTACCGTTCGCGTGCGTCCTGCCGCTTCTCCACTATGTGGTAGATCGAGTCGCGGCGTATCAGGACCCTGCCCAGTGGGGTGTCGACCGATAGGGAAACTGCTGATGCGTCCGTAAAGCCCAGATAAGAAGCAACCACCTCGATCGCTTCCTCGTGGCTTGCTGCGTGTGGGATTTCATCGACCGCAGGGGATCGGTATTCCCGCTCAAGAGTCCTCAGGTCCTGAAGACCCGCATCAATCCATGTGGGCTGACCTTTTTCCTCTGAGATTCTCGGCGCCGGCGCTGCCGTGCACAAGGCTTGGGTTGCCGTGCTCAAGATGATTCCATGCCCTTGATAAATGAAGGCGGCTATAGTGCCACATTTTTTTCAGGGCTGTGGGCGAGCTGACGCGCAAGCGATCGCGCTCACGATTTTCGTTCCTTCGGCAGGGTCGGCGGTTGTGCTACATCAATCTCTCTAAGCCTGAGGTAGCGCTTCGTCATACGAGCATCCGTATGACCGCCCAGCTTCTGGGCATCATTGCCCTGCTTGTCAGTATCTGTCAGAGACTTCGCCCTGAGGTCGTGGATCGTGGCGTCGGCCACCTTCGCTTCGTCGCAGGCTTTCCGGAAGGCATCCTTCACCGTTTCATAGGAGACCGGCTTGCCACCGCCCCGAGTGCAGAACAAGGTGAGCCCTCGCACCTTCCTGGGGATGGCCTTAGCCCTCGCAATCAGCTGTTCCAAGTCCGGTGTCATGCCCACGATGAGCTTGGCCCCTGTCTTCTGCTGGTCGAAGGCGATGCCTTTTTCGCTGATGTCCGATAGCTTGATGGCCAGCACGTCGCCAATTCGCTGTCCGGTGAGGTAGCACATTTCGAGAATTGACCGGATGTAGGGGGACGCCGCGTCGCAAATCGCCGCAAATTCCTCGTCGGTGATGTACCGGTCCCGCTTCTTCTCGACATGCCGCTTGATGCCGGTGCAGGGGTTTGAGTCGACAATCTGCTGTTCCAGCGCGTAGGCGAACACCATCCGTAGGAACGAGATCACCCGGTTGGCCATGTTCGGCGTGTCGGACATGTGCAGCTTGAGTGCGGCCACATGCCTCGGCAGCACTTGGCGTGGCTCAAACTCTGCCAAGTTCTTCTTTAGCTTTAGCGCTGCGGTCTCGTACTGCTTCACGGTGTTTTCCGCCAGGCGCCCGCGCATCGCGTCCAGCGCGTCATCGATCAGCTTCGGCATTCCACCCTGTCCTTTGCCGCCCATGATCTTGGCGTAAGCGAGCAGGGCGCCCTGGTAGTCCTTGTCCAGGCGCTCCCACTTTCCTTTCCTGACCAGGTAGTACGCGCCGTGCTTAATGTACATGCACGGCGGCAGATGCCTGTCCTTCTTTCGCGGCCTCATCGGTCGTCCCTTCTATCAAAACCGGAGCTCCGGTCCTTTCTTCTCGGCATGCCCGCCCAGGCGGGCCAGCACGACTTGTCTCAGCACCTTCGGCTTGCCATCGGCGCCCAGCACATACCCAAATTTCTCTGCCTGCAACCAGCGGACCTGGTCCTTGGGGCGGAGGTAGCCCGTCATGTCGGCTACCTCATCCGGGGTCATGAACATGGTTTCTCTCCACGCCGCCGGTGGCGGCAGGTTGGTGGTCAGTCGCAGCTGCTGGAGCTGGATCCGCTATCGCTAGAACTGCTGCTGTCGCTCGACGAGTAGCTGCTGCCGCTGTCGTAGCTGCTGTAGTCCCGGCTGGAGCAGGAGCTGCTGGTGCTGCGCGATGGTTCGTAACTGTCTGCTTGGTAGGCGGGATGCAGTGGGCTGACGGGGCTCAACGGATTGAGCGGATCAAGCATCGGGTCTTGCCTGCCTGATGCCGGGCTGTGGCCGCGTGCGAATCCTGTCGGTGCCAGAGCCGGACGCGGCTCGGGCTTCTTCTTTCGCTTGAAGATGCGAGTCAAGAAATTGAGCATGAGTCTCTCCATGCCCGCGAGCGTTTGCCGGCGGGCTGCGTTGAGGGGGCGGGTTACTTGGTCAGTTCGTGTCCGAACGGCACGCGGAAACCGGAGGCGTTGCGGTGGCCGCCACCGCCGTACTGCATGGCGATTTCCGAAACATCCAGGCCTTCGTCAGTGCTGCGCAGGCTGAAAACGCGGCCTTCAGGGGTGTCCCAGTAGCAGGCGGCGAAGGCCTCGCCCTGGGCCATGAGGTGACCCGCATCGCTGGTGAGTGTGTAGGGAAGGCTGGCTGCCGGTACGTCGTGACCACCGATGACCAGGCGGCGCTTCATCACGGCGACCAGTTCGGCAATGTCCTTGTGGTGCTTGCGCTCGATTGCGGCGCCGTCCGAGCGTAGGGTTTCCACGTCGGCGGCCATGAGCTTGTCCCAGACTTCGAAGTCGTAGGGGTAGCTGAACAGGTTGGCCTGAATCTCGCGGGTGCCATCCAGCTTGAACAGCCAGAGGTCGCGGTCCTCGATGTGGCGCAGCAGCATTGGCGGCTCTTGCCCGGGGAAGAAGTGGTCCCAGGCGAGCATGGCGCCGCTGCGGTTCATGTCGAAACAGCAGGCGATCGCCGGGGAGTTCTGCGAATACATGAAGGTGTGCGCGCTTTCCCATCCCAGAGCGGTAGATCCGTCGGCGTGCCGGCCATCTAACCGAACGCCGGCATGGAAAGGCGGGAACTTGGCAAGGTCCTCAGCCGCTGATTTGTGATGGTCCAGAACGATGATGCTTCGGGCCTTCCAGCTGATCCGAGCAAGTACATCGTACTTGTAGCTGAAGTCGACGATGATCACGTCTTTGTCGGTAACGTCTGGTGGCTCTTGGCCGTACACGCCGGCCACAAACTCCACCTGGTCGCCTAGGGCCTTGCGAACAACCCAGGCGGCGCCAAAGCCGTCGGCGCAGTTGCCGTGGTAGATGCACATCGTTTTGCGTTCAGACATAGGTATTCCTCGCCCGCTCGGTACCCGGCAGGCATTTTTAATGATTGAGGATAACCATTTCGGCGGGTTCACCGATATGGTTCCGCCTGGCTGGCGGGCTTGAGTAGTAGGGTGGAGGGGTTAGGCTGCGGGGCGCTTCATGAAGGTGATCCAGTGCGTCTTTTCGCGCTTGCCGGACTTGTGGCCAAACAGGGGTTTTTCATCAGTGAGGGCCAACAGCTCGCTGACCAGCACCTGGGTTTCGTTCCACTTGAAGATCAGGATTCCCTCGGGCTCCAGCACGCGGAAGCACTCGGCGAAGCCCTGGCGGATGTCTTCGCGCCAGTCGCTGGTGAGCAGCCCATACTTTGCGCGCATCCAGCTGTCCACACCGGCCCGGGTCAGGTGCGGCGGATCGAACACGACCAGGCGGAAGGTTGAGGCCTCAAAGGGCAATTGGCGGAAATCCATCAGAACGTCGGGCTCAACCTTTAGCACCCGGCCGTCGCACAGTAGGTGTTCCTCGTCACGGATGTCGCCGAACAGGGCGCGCTGGTCCTGCTTGTCAAACCACATCATGCGGCTGGCGCTACAGGGGTCGAGCACCTTGGCAACTGCGCTCATCGCGGCCCCCTGTAGATCAGGTAGGCCATGTAGGCGAGGGCGATCATGGCTTCCACCTCTTGCCGACGCGGTACACCATCATCATGTTGTGATGGAGCGGAACTTTGAGGACGTGGTCGAAGAACTCGCCCTTTCCAGAGATGAATCCGGTAGGCACCTTGGTTCCTCCGGCGCCGAATTCACGCCAGCATTCTTCGCCGCCGTTCTTTTCCCAGTAGGAGCGCTCGCGCTTTGGGATCTCATCGTAGGTTTTTTCGAACACGGAGATATCCGGGATATCACAGATCCGGCGCCATGCGGGATTGCGTTTGCACCATTCAGCAGCATGCTGAGAGGCTTGATCTACAGAGTAGAATTCCTTGGTGCTTTGTTCGGTCATGGCATCAGCTCCTTTGGCACCTGGACGATATAGTCGAGCCGGTAGCGAACCAGCCCGCGACAGAACGCCGTCAGCGCATTGGGTCCGTACAGCCAGACCACGGCTGCCGCAGGCCCTCCGCTGTAGCAGACGGCTTCATCCAGGTCGGAGCAGTACTTGGCGCCGCCTTGGTGCTTGTCGAGCAGAGGCCCGCCGACCGCCCAGTCTTCCCAGGGGTTGAAACGCTTGGCGTGCTCGATGGCCTGGCCCTGATACCGGGCGAACACCCGCCAAGTCACTCCGTTGTAACCTGGCGGCTCCAGGTATACGTCCAGTCCTTCGGCCTTGCCGACTGCCCAGCCCAGTGCCTCATCGGATAGATTGGATACTCTCACTTCGATCAGGTCGGTCATGGCAGCACCTTCAGCTCAGCTTCGCGCTTTTCGAATTTCTCCCTGGCATGCCGTTCGCGAGCCTCATGCACCCTAAGGCATTTCTTGCAGGTGACCTCTTTCGGCCGGTCTGAGCCGTCCATGTCTTCGCCGGCCTGGTTGCATGCGATCTGGCAGTCGTGATCGTCGAAGCAGCCGAAGTGCGAGACCAAGTGAATTACCTTGCTCACAGCTGACACCTCTCATCAATCCAGCGCCCAGGCGCCATAGCGGGTGTAGGTTCGGGTTGGGTTTCGTGCGGGGAGAGCTGGCGCTCGTTGCCGGCCTGCAGCTGGCTGTCGGGTATGCAGCTGATGCCGACCCCATTCAGCAGGTAGCAGGTGACGCCGCGCTGGCTGTCGTGCTGCACGTCGATGACGTTCTCGGTTGCGCTGGCGCCGGTGGCCAGCAGCAGGAGGCAGATGGCGAGGCGGTTCATTGGCTCATCTCGCGCTGGTGGTCGGCGTATGCCTCCGCGTTGCACTTCGGGCAGGGGATGTCGCCGCCGCTCAACAGTGGACCGCCTGGCACATCGCAGCTGTCCTCATCCCACAGGAAACCATCGACACACTGGGCATCGAGATACGGCGCGCCGAAGTGGCTTCCGTGGTAATCGCATCCTGCCGCGCCCGGCTCTGCCATCTTGAACTCGACGACCCAGACCCATGGGTTGGCGCTCCATGATGCGTCACCGTTGATGCTGCTCCAGAGGCACATGAATAGCTGCGCTGCGGTGAGCGTCTCGTCTGCGTCTGGTACGTGGCGAAGGAAATTCACACCTTCTGCTTCGGCTTGCTCCTCGCTGATGTCTTGCAGCCGTTCCACGCGCACTGCGGTGATTTCCAGCAGGATGCGGCTAGCCCAGCGCGGCATGTGGATGCTCGGTCGTCCTCGGCCCTGCGAGACCATTGCGCAACCTCTCTGTCGGACGCTTCCGTCTGCGGGGTACATGATGGGCTCGCCCTGGCTCAGGTCGCGCGGTGCAATCGAATCGAGTTGAGCATCCGCCAGCCAGGCCTCACGCACCCACAGTCGGTCACCTGGTTCGCCAAATGGGCAAGCACCTAGTTCACCAACCTTTACGGCGCACTCCTGCTCGGTTTTGCCCTGGACGACAAACCCGTAGCGCGGGTGATGTTGGCCTACGGCGATCCAAGGCTCCGGACTGTCTGGATATTCCAGGCGGGGGATCTGGCCGCCTTTGACCGGCCGGCGGGTGACTGTCTTCCGTCCTTCCAGAATGGCGCGGACCATAGGCCCACTGAACAGGATCGGGCGTTCCTTTGCTTGAGACATAGCTTTGCCTTGGCCGCCATATCGCGGCAGTGAATAGAGGGGAGAGGGGTTAGAAATCGAGAGAGTATTCAGCCAGGTAGGATTCTTGCGGGGTCTGTCCACGCGCCCAGTTGTATTCCTTCCACAGCTCTGGCATGCCGGGCGTGTGGCCGTGCTTTGCGGCCAAGGCCACCAATTCGTCCCACCACTGCTCCCAGCTCATGGCTGTAGTTCCACTGCGGCGCTAGGCTCTGCGCTGGCGGATAGGGCGTCAGCTATCCTGCGAAGTTCATACGCCGCATCTTTCAGCCTGGCGTCCGCAGAGTCCACAGCAGCATCAACACGTGCCCTGGTCATTTTCTTGTCTTCGTCTTGCAGATCTTGCAATGCGAATAGCGGGGCGCTGATCAGGTGGGCAGCCATGCTGATCAACTTGCCTGAGTTGTCTCGCAGCAGCGCATCCCGCTCGGCCAGCTGGGCGCGCTGATTCGATATGCGCATGCTCTGTCGCATGATCTGCGCGTCAGAGTGCTTGATAACCTCGCGCAGCTGCTCGATCTCGGCGCTTCCGGTCAGCGGTCCGAACGGGATCATGGGAAGGCCAGTCGCCGCCGCATCCCTCTCTGCCTCTTCTTTGGTCCACCAGAAGGCAGTACCAACCATCCAGGCTATTGGCTCGGGGTGGGGCTGCGGGGTTGGAAGTAGATCGGAGAGCGCGATATCTGGCGCGGTGCACTGGGCTGCATCGATGGCAGCCATGGCCAGGGCACGATCATTGATGGTCGGGACGCCCTTCAGGCGAGTAATGCACGCTGCAGCAGCTTCGACCTGCTGCTCGGTCCAGATGCTGCGCTCTACCAGCATGTAGCCTTCGGGCACGCTGACCATCTCGGTGTTGCTGGATCGGTTTTCTGTGGGCATGGGGATACCTCGGTCGACTGCATGTGAGTCGCCTTTTTTGTACTAGTCTTAAGGGGTTAGGCCGTTGCCAACGGCCCTATTTACTTCGGGGGTGAACTCATGGGTCAGCAAAAGCACGCGATGATGAAGGCCGAGGAGCAGGAGGGGGCCGCCCTTCGAATTGCAAGGAGTGCCGGTGTGCTGGACTACTGCGAACATCACGCCGTCTACTCTCATGACGGCGATGACATTCAGCCTGCCTACATGCTCGGAAATTCGTTGTTCTCAAAGGGAGAGCTTGATGGCATCTTCGAAGACCGCCGGGAAATGACCGACGCCATCAAGGCTGCCGTCGATTCGTGCATGCCTGAGTGTTATTCCTGCCAACGAGATGATGACGATTAAGCAGCCTTCGACTGGCTGGCAGCTACTTTCCATGGGTCGTTAGCTCGCGCCAAGGCCGCCATTGGTGGCGGGCTGACGCTGTTGCCGCACATGTGCACCTGTTCGGTCTTGGTGAACGGCTTGCCGTCGGCGCCCTTGTCGATGATGTAGCTGGCTGGGAAGCCTTGGGCGCGGTAGAGCTCGTGCGGCTGCAGCATCCGCAGGCAGATGTCGACGATCACATACGGCGTGCCCCTCACGAGTACGGTGACCAAGCCCAGGCGGTCTTTGGTGGTCACCGTTGGCGCTGGCGAGTCGCAGGCGCTGATGTTCTCCGTCCCGTAGTAACTGATCAGGAACGCGGCGACGCGCAGGGCGCCTTCCTCATGCTCTGGCGATAGCTTGTACTCGACTAGGGCGTGATGCTCGGCGCCGGCGGTCATGGTCGGTACCGGCTCATCTGCTGCACGTCCTACGCAGTTGCGGCGGAGCGTGGCCAGGCTGGCCGTTACTAGACGCTGCTGGCTGCCGGTGTTGGTGACCGTGGTCAATGGCTCATCCGCGCCCTTTGCTGGCGTGGCGTTGAATCCGCCGTTGGCCTGCTCGATGAATGCAGTGACCAGGGCGCGGTGGTTCTGCGTCATTAGCGTGCCCACTGGTTGATCAGCTGGCGCAGGCTTGCCGGCGTACACAGGCCCACCGGCCCCGATCATCACTGGGCTGGCCATCATCAGTTCGCCACGATTGGCTGCAGTTACCGTTGGCAGCGGATCGCGCGGGTTGTTCACACGGTCGGCGCCCTGGTGCGTTGCTGGAAGAATCACTGGGCTTGCCACGGCGAAGGACCCGCCACGCGGCCAGGAGGTGACGGTGCGCAGCGGCTCATCTGCCGACTGGGCTAGCTCGCCTGACCAGTTCGCGATCGGCACGATGAAGGGTTGTGGGTTGTCGAGCACGAACTTCTTCATACCCTTGGCCACTCGCCGCAGCGTGGCATCGGCCAGCGCCTTCTTGCGGCCGAAGATGCTCTTGCTCGGCACGCTCCAATCGATGCAGTCGGCGGCGGTGCGCCACTTCTGCTGGCCCTTGGCGGGGTTCTTGGCGTGGGTTGGCTCTGGCCACACAATTGGCTGGCCATCGCAGCGGGCGATCATGAACAGGCGCTCCCGGCTGGTGGGCGCGCCAAAGTCGCAGGCCTTGATGATCTGCCATTCAACCTGGTAGCCCTTGCCTTCGAGCAGATGCACAAACCGGCGCCAGGTGATGCCGCGCCGCTTCGGGTCGGGCACCAAGAACTGCTGTTGCACTGGTACGCGCTCGCCGACGGCGGCCACGGTGCCGTCCAGCTTCATCACCCGGCCAGTGGCCTTGTCGCGCTTCGCCATAAGCGGGCCCCACTGCAAAATCTGCTTCACGTTCTCCAGGCTGATCACCCGCGGCTTCTTCTTGCCGGCCCACTTCAGGCCGATCCATGACAGGTTGCGGATCTCGCGCTTGCGCGGCTGCCCGCCGGCGGCCTGGCTGTGGTGGGTGCAGTCGGGGCTCATGTGAAACCAGCCCACGGCCCGGCCCTGGCATTCTTCGTCCGGGTCACCCTCGAACACATCGGTAGTGAAGTGGCGCGCTGCTGGGTGATTAGCGGTGTGCATGCTGATGGCCGCCGGGCTGTGGTTCTTGGCCACGGTCACCGGTCGGCCTAGGCCCATCTCCAGCCCGGTACCGGCGCCGCCGCCACCGCAGAAGAAGTCGACCACGATCTCATCGTCTTGCGGGTCGAAGCCAAGGCCGTACTGGGTTTTGAAGTCGAGGTGGTTCTTTTTCTGAAACGCAGACATGAGCGGTCCTTGCCTGGATGGCGGAAAGAAACTGGAAGTAGGAGGGTTAACTGCCGAACAGGCTGAATTGGCTGCTCGATCGTTGGCAGGCGGGGTTTAGCCAGAGGCATTCGGTGCGGCAGGCTGTGCCCCGGCCAGCGGATATACGGGCTGAAGTGGTGTGTCTGGTCCAGCCGGTCAAGGTGTCGTCATAGAGCTCGCTGGGGTACCCAGACAAAACGACCATTCCGTCTAGCTCGAGCAACGATTTGAGTAGGTCGGCGTGCTGGTCGTCGTCCATCTCGTGTCGGTAGTACCGGCCGCTCTGTGCATTCTTGTATCTGGTCTCGTGCACATACGGGGGATCCACGTAGTGCAGGGTCGTCCTGGAGTCGTGTGCCTGCATGACCTCGATCGCCGGTCGGTTTTCGATTAGAACGCCGGTGAGGCGCTGCCCGATTGTTGCGATCGACTCCGGGTACTCGAGCCAGAGTGATTGGGCGGTACCGTATTCGCGCTTGGTGTCGATCCGAAACCCGGTGATTCCTTTGGTGGCACCGGCAGAGCCAAACCCCATTTGCGCTCTAATGATGGTCCGCCGTGCTCGCTCTACAGGTTCGTCAGCAGGTTCCCAGGCTCGCTCGAATTCTTGCCTGGCGTAGGGCGTCAGTACGACCACTTCAAACAGCTCCACTCGTCTCTGCGGGTCCTGCAGCACGCGGAACAAGTTGACGATGTCTCCGTCCAGGTCGTTGTAAACCTCGGCGTAGGAGCGTGGCTTTTGCATCAGAACGCCGGCGGCACCGCCGAAAGGCTCGACATAGCACGTATGCCGTGGGAAATACTGGGTGACCCACGACGCAAGCCGGAACTTGGAGCCGTGGTACCGGATCACCGGCGCTGAGATGGTCATGGAACACTCCATTGCAGGCGCCGCCCTCGCCGGGGAGGCGTTCATTAGTGGCAATTTGATGTCGTTTGGTCTATTGGTTGTGATTCCAGACCAGCGAGTTGAATCCCCGATGGACCGCGAGCCAACAAACCAGGAAGTCGCAGCAGTTCTCGGAATTGATGAGGATCAGGTTGATAAGTACCGTCAAGAGGCCGTGCTGCTGGGCGACGGTTCCTGGCTGATCCACTTTTCCTACGATATGCCGCGCGAGCTGCGGCACAGCTTCACTGGGAGCTTCACGGCAATCGTCGAATGCGTGCCATCTTCTGTTGACGCTCGCTCAGTCGACTGAGGCTGGCGGGTAGCGAAGGACGTTCAGGCGGCGATCGGGAACTGCTTGGCCAGGGCCTGCTGAACTGTCGCGATGATGCGGCAGAGGTAGGCCCAGTCCGGGTTGCGCTCCATGGCGTCGGCCGGCAGGTTCCACCAGTCGTCGCCGAACACGCGGTGCATGAACTCGCGGTGGGCGCCGCCGCACTCATCGAGCGAGCTGGTGTGGCGGACATCCTCGGCCTCGTCGAGCAGGCTTCGGGCATCTTCTGCGTCCAGATCACGGTCACGCCGCATTTGCACGATCACTTTCCGCGCTTTGTCGGCCAAGGCCTCGGCGCTGAACCGGCGAGAGCTAAGCGACCGGTCGAAGTAGCCGATGATGTAGGCGTCGTGCAGCTTGCAGAAGAACTGGCCGATGTTCAGGCCATCCCACATGCCGCCCCAGTAGGCGTGCCAGGTCTTGTCGTAGCAGCTGACGGTGATCTTGCCTTTGCAGGGCGCCAGGTCTTCGAGGTAGACGCTGATCGGGTCCAGGCCCTGAACCTCAGTGATCAGCAGTTTGGTGACTGTCGATGTCTCGACGTTCATGGCTTTCTCCATGCAGGCGCCGCCCTCCGTGGCCGGATGCGGCATGGTGGCAATTTGGTTTGGGATGGGGTATTACGGGTGACCGGCAATAGGGCCGAGCACAAGGAGTGATGCGATGCTTCATGATGACGATGACGGCAAAAGTGATTTCGTTTCCGAACTGTTGAGTGCCGATATGTTGGATGGCTCTGCTGCAGGGATTGCTAAGCTCTGGCTGGATAAAGGCGACGACGCTCTTAGCCAGAAACAGCGGCATATTTTCGAGACGTATGTGCTGGCCGCTCACGATCCTGGCGCCTGCATTCGAGGGTGCGATATCCCTTGGTCGGAGAAATTCGAAGCTTTGGATAATGGCGGCATGTGCAGCTACTGCGCGCATATGGCCGACAAGATCATGCGGGAGTGAGAATTTCGTCGCCCGGATCCTGCTGAATCATCAGCATGCTCTTCCGTTCGAAGGCCAGGGCCAGGCGTGGCGAGATGCTGATCACATGCCGCGGCGGGGTGAGAAACTTCGCCGCGTGCAGCCTGCCCAACGCATGGATGCCGTGGATCAGCGCCTCGATCATCTGGCTGTAGGTGGCGTCAGCCCAGCCGCAGATCGCCCGAAGGTGTTGGCCGGTTCGCTTCCTTGCCGACAGCCGCAGCGGCTCAGTCCGCGCCACATCTCGGTGAGCTTCGATTTCGTGGCGCGCAATCCTGAACAGTGCGTGATGCCCGAGCGCTTCGATGTGATGAATCATCAGCGTCATCGCCTCGCCCTGTTCCTCGATCCCGGCCCACTCCATCAGTTCAAGCAGGGCCTGCTTAGTCCCTGGTCGAACCTTCAAGCGCAGGTCCTCTTCCTGCAGGCGCTCGGCCTTCTCGCGCCGGCGCTCGTCACGCTGCTGCTGCGTCATAGCCATCATCGCCTCCATTGCGCACAAAGCTGGTGCCCGGCCCGATATCGAGCAGGTCGCACACCCGGTTGATGATCTTGAGCGCTGCGTCGAACACTTTGGCGTCGTCCGGCTCGCGGGCCAGGCGCTTCATGTTCGGCTGATGCTCCAGGCATACTTTGTCGACCAGGCGCCGGGCCAGCCTGCGAAGGTGATCGGCGCTGTCGTGCATGCGCAGACTGAGCGCAAACGCCAGAGCCACATCGTCAGGCCGGTACTGGCCACCGCTGCGGGTGATGTACAGCTTCTTGACCGGCCGATTCATCCAGGCCGGCAGGGTTACCACTCCAGAGGGTGCTTTCTGCATTTCGATGCTCCTGTAGGCCGCTGGGCGGCAGGTGGAACTGTTCTTGCCGCCGGCGCTGGCGGACCAGGTTGTTGATCCGCCTCATGCCGCGCGCGCCGCGTCGATTTGCTCGATGAGTTCGAACAGCTGCTGGGTCAGGTTCTCGATGGTGGCAGCGCCGCGCACACGTTCGGCGCGGCTCCACTGGCAGCTGCGGTTGAACAGCAGCTGCAGGTTCTGCTCCAGTTCCTTCCGGCGCTGGAGCATGTCGAGGATGGTTGCGAGCGGCATGGCTATGCACCTGCGAGATGGTGAAGCGGGGCGAACGGGATGTCGTCGTCGAAGCTTTCGGGGTCCGGCCCATACCCTGCTTGCTGGTTCTGTTGCTGTGGCGCCTGGCGCTGCTGTTGGTACTGCTGGCCCTGAGGTTGCTGACGTTGCTGCTGAGGCTGGCGCTGTTGCTGCTGGCCGCCGCCCTGGTTGTCAGGCCGGCCGCCAAGCAGCTGCATGGTGCCGTTGATGTCGACGTGCACCTCCGTAGCGTACCGCTTGATACCGTCCTTCTCCCACTCGCGGGTCTTCAGCTTGCCCTCGATGTAGCACTGCGAACCCTTGCGCAGGTACTCGCCGGCGATCTCCGCGACCTTGCCGAACAGTGACACGCGGTGCCACTCCGTGCGCTCGACCTTCTCGCCCGATCGCTTGTCCGTCCACTGCTCGCTGGTGGCTAAGCTGAGGTTGGTAACCGCGTTGCCGTTGGGCAGGTACCGCACTTCCGGGTCCTGGCCGCAGGTGCCGACCAGGATGACTTTGTTTACCCCGCGACTCATGATGCGAAGGCTCCCGCACAAACGATGAGTGCCAAGGCCCAAAGCGCTAGCCAGCGCGTACCGATATCGTCAGGCGGTACCACCGTCGGAGCGGGCTCCGACTTTGACTCGATTGCCCGCTCCAGGCTTTTTGCATAACGCACGGCAGCCGGGTACTCACGACGCTGTCCATACAGGCGGTTGTCGTTTGAGCCAACGATCGCCCAGCTGTTGTTCTTGCCTTGCTGAACGGTGAACCGGGAATTGCTGTGAAACTCTGCGGCGGCGGCTTCGGCCTGCTGCTGCACCTGGGCGTATTGCATCTGGCTATTGCGGATGGCTGTGTTCATTGGTTGGTCCTTGTTGGTCAGGCATGAAGTTCAAAGGCTTCGGCCCTGCGAACGATTCGAACTTGGGCGGTGCGGCGCTCCGGCGCGCGACGGTCGCGACGCATGGGGTCGCTGTCGTTGATGACTGAGTGCATAGCGATGAGGCCAGCGAGTGCGATGCAGAGTGGGCTGATGATCTGCTGGCGCATGGCCTTGGTGACCGCCTCGATGCGGCGGCCCGCTTCCAGCTTGAAGAGCGCCGCCTCGATCCGGTTGGCCACGGTGCCTGGGCTCACCGCCATCTGGCGGGCGATTTCTTTGGTGGTGAGGCCTTGAGCCACCCACAGCAGTGCTTCGAGCTCGCGGGGAGCCAGCGCCTTGCCGAGCTGGCCAATCCATGAGCCGCAAGTGATCGTTTCCATGAAGAGTCCTCGGTGGGCTGCATTGGTCGTGACGCTCGCTGCCGCGTACCTCCCGGACCAGGGGAGGGCGAACGCCACGACCGATGCAGCCTGGTGATGGGGAACCAGGTAGATCGGGCACTTAAAGTCAGGCTGACTTGGAGGTTGCCTCAAATGCGGCTCGTTCGAGCTCGAGACATTGCTCGTAATGTGCCATTGCGATTGGCATGTGATAGCTATCCAACGGCCATTTACTGACCTTGCAGCCTTGCCCTGCCGGGCAATGGAAGACGAAGAGTTCGCCCTCGTTCTTGTCCATCTCCAGACACACCTGGGCACCGCTATCGAAGCGGTCTTGGATAATCGTGGTCATTCGAATTGCTCCAGTGGATTCCCCCTGATGCGCCCCGCTTGAGGCGCACCGGGGAATCGTCTGGCTTGACCGCCTCAGATGGCAGCTCTGCGCTCATTGCGTTGGCCTTGGGCTTCCCTCGCACCGCCTTCAATCTGAATACAGCGATGATCGTTGGGGATCATGTTGCTCCGCGCTTGAGTGCAGCCCTTTGGCCGGCTGAGTAGGGCACGTATGCGCGGATTGCCGACCCGTTTTGTCGGCTGGGCTTAATGCTTCATTGGCAGGTTCCTCCTATGGTTTTTGATCCTCGCCATGCTCGTCGCCGGGTTTCCCCACCACTGCCTGCTGCAGCTACTGGCTTCGCATCAGGTGGCTTGCATGGTTTGGCGTCCTCCCATGGGGGAGTCCGGCAGCTGTCCAGAGGCTGCGTGGTCGACGACTTAGCTTGTCCCGACCCAGGTGATGGCCTGGGTGCGTCGAGGTGGTCACGTCGGGTTGTGTAAAGAGCGGTGGCTTGTCAGGCCTGTCGAGGGAGTGTTGCGTCTCGATGGATGAAGTTAACCATCGGTATGCTTTTCACGTCAATACCGATGGTTAATTTATTTTTCAAGGGCGTGCGCTATGATCCGGACAACTGGATGCATATACAGTCATTAGGGAGGTGTCATGGCCAAGCAAAACAAGACGGCGCCAACGCAGCAGCGCCAAGGAATGACCGCTCTAGAGCGGCTGGGTTTGAGGGTAGCCAACATGATCAATCACCCGAAAGCGCAGGAGCAGCGCTGGGTGGCCATTCATCGACTGGACACAGATGGTGATGCTGAGTGGGGCGAGATCATGCGCATTCTTGGTGAGACGGATGGCCTGGAGATTACGCAGTTGGAAGAGGGCGGAATAAAAATCGAATGGGAGATGCAGAGCGACCATGACCAAGAGGCGCCGATCGAAGAGCTGGAGGCGCTTGAATACGAGGCGCCGTTCTGAAACGGAAGAGCCCGCTCACGGCGGGCTCTATCAGGCTTTCTTCGCGTTCCAGATCAATAGGACCTTCGCATGGATCGTGACATCGTCGATCCTGGCCTGTTGGTCCTTGTGCTTCTCGTTGTCCGAGATTAACCAGAAGTGGTCCTCGTCGAAGAACTGCAGGCGCTTGATGTACAGGTGGCCGTGCCAAGTCAGGACATAGATACCGTCCCCGACAAACTCATTCACCCCACGGTCAACGATCAGCGGATCCTTGTCATTGATCGTGCCCTCCATGCTCTGACCCCAGCCGAAGATCATGGCCAATGCAGACTGTGAGGTATAAGTAACCCCTTTTTCGTGTAGCACCGATTCCTTCACGATTACGTTCCGCATGACTTCGGTGTAGTCAGGCGGGACCTGGCCGTGCCCCATCGAGGCGCGTATGTCGTATTGCGGAATGAAGATCTCGTCCTTCTTCACCTTCAGGCCGGAGAAATCAGCAGATACAACATTGCTTGGGCGAACATCAACCAGGGTATCTGCAACCGCGGCCGCAATCTTTTGCTGAGCATCCTCGTCCAGCTTCTTTCCGGCATGCTGCTTCAGCATCGCCATTACTTTTTCTGCCGCGCCTTTCTTGTGGTCCTGATCGCCAGCTGGAAGCGACCTCAGCGATCGGATCTCGTCCGCCAGCCGTGGGCTGAACTGTTCAACCGGAACCTCCAAAAGCCTGGCCAA